>NZ_JALFGV010000130.1:0-5940 GCF_022777125.1 Lawsonibacter sp. | reverse complement strand
TGGTCCTGAAGGCTGACGACGTTCAGAACGACGTGACCTACGCCATCGACCGCAACACCGTGGCCTTCTACTACACCGACAGCAAGAACTACGGCGTGGCGGTCGGCTGGCAGAACATGGGCAAGGTGGATGCCGCCAATGATCCCGCTGTCCAGGTCTACCCCGTGCTGCAGAAGAACGAAGCCAAGAAGCTGGCGCCCACCAAGCTGGCTGAGGTCATCCTCTTCAACGCCAACACCACCGCTTCCAGCCGCGACTACATGTTCGTCCTGAACCGCAACGCCTACACCGCTTCCGACAAGCTGTGGCTGAACGTGGTCTTCGAGGACGGCACCGCCAAGGAGATCGAGATCAAGGACGACGGCGGCTACAACTTTGACAACAAGGACAACAGCGCCTACAAGAAGGCCTATGCCTATGTTGCCAACAGCGACGGCACCTACAGCGTCGTGTCCAACAGCGTGCAGAACGCCCAGACCGCCAACCTGCTGAAGGTCGGCACCGTCAACGGCAATGTCTACTACGCTCTGCCCGACAGCGCCAAGGTGTGGGATGTCACCGACATGACTTCCGCCTCTGACGAGCCCGTGGCCGGCACCTTCACTTATGTGGACGTGAACGCCGTTATCATCCCCACCACCACCGACGGCAGCGTGATCCGTACCGCCTTCATCTGGGATAAGGATACCACTACCCCTGAGAAGCCCACTGATCCCGTGTACGGCTACACCAAGGTCAGCGAGCCCACTACGGGCACCCTGAATATCGACCATTATGCCGCCAGCCTGACTGCCCGCCAGGTTGCCGCTCTGGTGCGTGAGCATCTGAACGACAGCGACATTGATAAGGTCAATGTGCCCGCCGATATTAAGTCGGCTACCGTGGTCTACAAGGATGGCACCTCTATCACCTACAACCTCACCCTGACCCGCGTGTATGCGGTCGACCTGACCATCGTCAACAACAGCGGCAAGAGCGTCACTGTGAAGGTGGATGGCATGACCGTTTACAACGATGACGTTCTGTATCTGGCCAATGGCACTTACGGAGTCACCGTTGACGGCGGCCTGACGGTTACTCCCAATAGCATCACGGTTAACAACGTTGACCAGACCCCGACCCTTACGGTGACCCAGTAATTTCCCTTCGGGAAATTTCTGGTCAAACAAAAAACGGAACCCCGGGCTTTTGCCCGGGGTTCCGTTTTTGCCCTCACCGCAGGGCCAGATAGGTGTAGGTGGTGCTCCGGCGGTTGCCAATATAAACGTATGTGCTGTTGTAGGTCACCTGAAAGCCGGTGTCGGTAAAGCAGATGTAGTCATAGGTGAGCCCGTCCGCAGCCATACACATTTTATGGCTGGTCTCATCTTCCACCATGATCAGAAGCCTGGGGCGGAAGCCAAGCGAGATCTCCTGGGTCCCTCCGTTTCCTGTGAAGCTGCCGCATACAAAGCCGGACATCTGGTCCAGGGCGGCGTCGATCCTGGCCAGATCCTGATTGAAATCCTCCCGTAAAAAGCTGTCCTCCGGCTCCCACTGGTGGAGCCCGTAATGGGGTGTATACTGTGCCATTCGGCATCCCTCCTTCACCCCTGCCCGGTCCGGGCGGAAAAGAGGGACGTTATTATACAATTATTTCCAAAAATGAGGCTGCCGCTATGCCCCAATGCCCGTCCTGAGCCCCCCAAAGGGTCGTAAAAAACGGATCGCCCCCCAGAGCGCAGCGGGGGACGATCCGTTTTTTTTTCGTGTTCCATCCGATCCTCAGCGAACAGGAGGAGCCAGGCATAATCCTGTTTCTTGCTAAAAACCTTTAGGCAACACCGCACAATTCCCCACGCACGTCTTGGCGGCTAATTTGCCCCACAAATGCGTTGCAAAACTTTGCAATACACAAAGTATTCCTGCGGTTTTGCGCCTTTTTGCGGCACAAATTTTCGCGCCGATCCGCACGCGTTGAAGCATGCGGTAATGCCTTTAAAAGGCTTTTTAGCGCGGCGCCGTGCGCCGCAGCGCCTGCGGCGCGCAGGAAACGGATTGACAACATTCTTTGGCGGCTGCGCCGCCGGGCCGCTTGCAGCGGCCTCAATAAAACGATGGAATCGTTTTATTGAGAATTCATATCAGCCGCATTTGGAATAGCCGCAGTCCCGGCAGGTGACGCAGCCGCCCTCATGCTCCAGCTTGCTGCCGCATTCCGGGCAGAACTTTGCCAGTTTGGCCTCCGCAGGACTCATGCCGGGCCGGGGAATGGGCGCGGACGGCGTTTCGCTCATGGGGGCGGGGATGGGGTCGTGGCTCTGCTGAGAGACCTTGAGCACCTTCTCCAACGCCTTGGCAATGGCATCCGGGCAGGAGGTGACGGGTACGCCCTGCTGCCGCAGGCAGGAGGGACAGCGGATGCCCTTGAGCTGCTGGATGATCTCCTTGGGGTCCATGCCGGAACGAATGCCCACGCTCACCAGGCGGGCGGTGGCCTCGCTCTGGCTGGGGCAGCCGCCCGCGCGGCCGGTGTTGGTGAACACCTCGCAGATGCCCTTTTCGTCATAATTGACGGTGATATACAGGTTTCCGCAGCCGATGCGTACCTTTTCCGTAAAGCCGGTGGTTACGGCCGGACGCTGCCGGGGGAGGATGTGGCCGTATTCGTGGGCAGGGTCGGCAGAGGTCTGCCTTCCGTCGTTGACCTTGCCGATGTTGAGCACCTGTTCGCTGCGGCTGCCGTCCCGATAGATCGTGGTGCCTTTGCAGCCCAGGGTATAGGCCAGACGGTAGACCTCGGCCACCTCTTCCCTGGAAGCGGAATGGGGGAAGTTGACCGTCTTGCTCACTGCGTTGTCGGTGTACTGCTGGAACGCGGCCTGCATCTTTACGTGCCAGATGGGGGATACGTCATGGGCGCAGACGAAGACCCGGCGGATCTCTTCCGGAATGCCGTCCACGTGGGCCAGAGAACCCTGCTCCACGATCTGGCGCATCAGCGCGTCGGAATAGACGCCCGCCTCCAGAAGCTTATCCTTCAGGATCTGGTTGGTCTCAATGAGGTGGGTGTTGTCCATGACGTTGCGGATATAGGCGTAGGCGAACACCGGCTCCACGCCGCTGCTCACCCCCGCCAGGATGGACAGGGTGCCGGTGGGGGCGATGGTGGTGACCGTGGCGTTGCGCAGGGGCGCGCCGTCCTTATAGATGCTCTGGCTGAAGAGGGGGAAGGGGCCGCGCTGTTCGGCCAGCCGCCGGCTGGCCTGATGACCGACGGCATTTACCGTGTCCATGACCTCGCGGGCCAGGGCCACGCCCTCTTCGCTGTCATAAGGAACGCCCAGGTAGAGCAGCATATCCGCAAAGCCCATCACACCCAGGCCGATCTTCCGGGTGGCGCGGGTCGTCTCCCCGATTTGGGGCAGGGGGTATTGGTTGACCTCGATGACGTTATCCAGAAAGTGAACGGCGGTGCAAATGGTGCGCTCCAGCTTGTCCTGATCCAGCGTATAGCCCTCCGGAGTCCGTTTCAGGTGGTTGACCAGGTTGATGGAACCCAGGTTACAGCTTTCATAGGGCAGCAGGGGCTGCTCCCCGCAGGGATTGGTGGACTCGATCTCCCCCTGGGCCGGGACGGCGTTGTCCCGGTTGAGACGATCCAGGAAGAGGATGCCCGGCTCACCGGTCTGCCAGGCGGAGGTGACAATGGCGTCAAAGACCGACCGGGCCCGCAGCTGGCCGGTGGAGGAGCCCGTGGCCGGGTCCACCAGGTCGTACATCCCGTCCCGGCCCACCGCCTCCATAAAGGACTCGGTAATGCCGACCGAAATATTAAAGTTTGTGATCTCGGAGGTGTTGTTCTTACAGGTGATGAAATCCATAATATCCGGGTGGTCCACACGGAGGATGCCCATATTGGCCCCACGCCGGGTGCCGCCCTGTTTGACCGCCTCGGTGGCGGCGTTGAAGACCTTCATAAAAGACACCGGGCCGCTGGCCACGCCGCCGGTGGAATTCACCGTGGAGCCCTTGGGCCGCAGCCGGGAAAAGGAGAAGCCGGTGCCGCCGCCGGACTTATGGATGAGGGCGGCGTTTTTGATGGCGTCGAAAATGTCCTCCATGGAGTCTGCCACCGGCAGCACGAAACAGGCGGACAGCTGTCCCAACGGACGGCCCGCATTCATCAGCGTAGGGGAATTGGGCAGGAAATCCAGCTCGGTCATCATCCCGTAAAACGCACGGGCGGTGGCCGCCACATCGGCCTTGGGATCGAAGACGGCGTCGGCTGCGGCGACCGCATCGGCGACCCGGTGGAACAGGCCGTCCACCGTTTCAATCGGCTCGCCCGCTTCGTTTCGGGCCAGGTAGCGCCGCTCCAGCACGGCCTTGGCGTTCTCAGAAATAGGCATAAGACACTCTCCTCCGAACAACGGATCGTAATACTATATATTGTATCACGAACCAAAAATAAGTCAATATTTTGTTTCTTGCTCTAGGGAAGAAAACTTGATATAATAGAATGGACAAAGCAGCTGCTGCGCGCTGCGCTGCGCGGCATGCATCGGAGCGGATCATATCTTGTGAGGGAGGGGCGCGGATGTACGAGCCATGGCACAGCACGCGCTCAGACGAGACGGCGCGGCTGCTGCGCGGTCACTGCCAGCACTTTTCGCGGCTGGGCTGGGCGCTGTTTGCCCAGATGCTCTCCATGCTGTTGGCGCAGGCGGGGATCCTCCTGATCGTGGGCGTCTGTGCGCCCGGCCTGACGGGGAACAGCCTGTTTTTGTGGCTGCTCTGCGTCCTTTCCGTCTATGGGATCAGCGTTCCGGTATTTTGCCTGGTGATCCGCCCCGCGCCGGCCGCGCCGGGCCCGGTGCGGGGCGCGCCCTTGGGGCCGGTACGCTTTTTTCAGACGTACTGCATGTCTCTGGCGGCCCTGTACCTGGCCAACTATGCCACGCTGGCGCTTCTGTGGGTCGTCGGGCAGCTGCGGGGCGCGCCGGTGAGCAACCCGGTCGAGAGCATCCAGAATTACCCTGCGGCACTGAATCTGCTGCTGGGGTGCGTGATCGCGCCCGCGGCGGAAGAGCTGATGTTCCGGCGCCTGCTGCTGGACCGGCTGCGGCCCTATGGGGACCGGTTTGCCGTGTTCGCCTCGGCGCTGTGCTTCGGCCTGTTCCACGGAAACCTGAACCAGATGTTTTACGCCTTTGCCCTGGGGGTGATTTTTGCCTATGTGATGCTGCGGACCGGGCGGCTCTGGCAGACGGTGCTGCTCCACGCCCTGGTGAATGCCGTGTCCGTGGCCCTGGCGCCCCTGCTGGAGCGGGTGGGCGCCTGGGGCGATGCGGCGCTGGGCGTGTTCGTACTGACGGCGATTGTGCTGGGGGTGACCTTTTTCCTCGCCCGGCGCCGGGAGCTCTCCTTCGCCCCCGGCGGCTCCGGCTTCCCGGAGGCGCGCAAATGGAGGTTGTTTTTTGAAAATCCCGGCATGATCTGCTTCTGTCTCCTGGCGGGGCTGCTCACAGCGGCCTACCTGACGCTGGAGTGAGGCAGGAAGGCATGTGCAGACAGGCACCTGGATTTGGTTTGGACAAAAGGCTGCAGGACGGACAGGGCTCGTTTCCTGCCGAAAAGCTGCCCTGCCCGTCCTGAGTGTCCTTTTCCAGGCGCATCCCCCAGGGGCCCCTCCCTTGCCCCTGCGGGGCCATTCACCCTGTCACAAGGAGCGGCATATGCCTTACGGCATAGGGAAGGGCGGGAAGTCCGGAAATAGAACGGGCGTTCTACAAAACGTGCAATCCGTTGCGGCCCAATGGATTGCCAAATTTTAACTGCTGTGACGTACCGAAAAAGGAGGACAAAAATGGGGCACAAAAGAGGGAAGCTGGCCCGGTTTGAGGACGGAGTGAAGGCCATGAGCGCCCACGAGCGGGAGGCGCTGAGGCGGGCCATGCA
>NZ_JALFGV010000125.1:0-15955 GCF_022777125.1 Lawsonibacter sp. | reverse complement strand
GCGACCGAGGACAGGGTATCCACCGAGCATCTGCGCCAGGTGCACTACCTCTCCCTGGAATTTCTGATGGGCCGCTCCCTGATGAAAAACGCCTATAACCTGGGGCTGCTGGCGCCCTTGACGGCAGCCATCGAGGCTCTGGGCTTCTCCGCCCCCGACCTGTTCGAGACCGAGCCCGACGCGGGTCTGGGCAACGGCGGCCTTGGCCGCCTGGCCGCCTGCTACCTGGACTCGATGACGACCCTGGAGGTCCCCGCCACCGGCTATTCCATCTGCTATGAGCTGGGCATCTTCAAGCAGAAGATCGTGGACGGCCAACAGGTGGAGCTGCCCGACGACTGGCTGGGCCTGGGCGACGCCTGGCTCATCCCCAAAATGGACGAGACCGAAGAGGTCCGCTTCGGCGGCAAGGTGGAGGATGTGTGGGATCAGAGCGGCCACCACGTCAAGCACACCGGGTACGACACGGTGCTGGCCGTTCCCAAGGATATGGAGATCGCAGGCTATGCAACGCAGCACAGCAACGTGCTGCGCCTGTGGGACGCCAAAAGCCCCACGCCGGTGGACATGGGTCTGTTTTCCTCCGGCCAGTATCTGAAGGCCGTGGAGCAGCAGGCCATGGCGGAGACCATCTCCAAGATCCTCTATCCGGAGGACAATCACTACGAAGGCAAGTCCCTGCGGCTCAAACAGCAGTATTTCTTCGTCTCGGCCACCATCCAGTCCATCGTGCGCAAACACCGCGCGGAGTACGGCACACTGCGCAACTTCCATCAGAAGCATGTGATCCAGATCAACGACACCCACCCCACTCTGGCCATCCCGGAACTGATGCGCATCCTGCTGGACGAGGAGGGCTACGGCTGGGAGGCGGCATGGCATATCGTCACCCACTGTGTGGCCTACACCAACCACACCGTCCTGGCGGAAGCGCTGGAGCGCTGGCCCCAGCAGCTGATCCAGACGCTGCTGCCCCGCATCTGGCAGATCCTGACAGAGATCAGCGGCCGCTACCAGCAGGAACTGACCGACTACTTCCACGGCGACCTGTCCAAGGTGGCCCCCATGGCCATTATCTGGGGGGGCGAGGTGCGCATGGCCAACCTGTGCGTGTGCGCCTGCTTCAAGGTCAACGGCGTCTCCGCCCTCCACTCGGATATCCTGAAAAAAGACGTGTTCCACGACGCCTATCTGCGTACTCCGGAAAAGTTTACCAACGTCACCAACGGCATCGACCACCGCCGCTGGCTCTCCGAGTGCAACCCCAAGCTGGATGAGCTGATCCGGGACTGCGGCTGCGGGGAGTATCTGCTCCGCCCCGACGCCCTCCAGGGCCTGGAGCGGTACAAGGACGACGCCGGGGTGCTCTCCCGGCTGGGGGAGATCAAAGCGGCCAATAAGCGCTCCTTTGCCGCCTGGGTCGCCCGGGAGAGCGGCGTCGTGCTCAACACCGACGCCATGTTCGACGTGCAGGTCAAGCGCCTGCACGAGTATAAACGGCAGCTGCTCAATGTGCTGCATATCATCTCGCTCTACCAGCACCTGAAGGACGACCCTCATTTCTCCTTTACCCCCCGCACCTACCTCTTCGGCGCCAAGGCCGCGCCGGGCTATGCGGTGGCCAAGAAGATCATCCGCCTGATCAATTCCGTGGCGGAGCTGGTGAACCGGGATCCCGCCTGTAAGGATCGGCTCCAGGTGGTCTTCCTGGAAAATTACCGGGTCAGCCTGGCCGAACAGCTCATGCCCGCCAGCGAGCTGAGCGAACAGATTTCCACCGCAGGCAAAGAGGCCAGCGGCACCGGCAACATGAAATTCATGATGAACGGCGCCCTGACTATCGGCACTCTGGACGGGGCCAATGTGGAAATGCATCAGGTGCTGGGCGACGAAAACATCTTCCTCTTCGGCCTGAAGGCCCGCGAGGTGGCTGAGATGAAGCAGAAGGGCTATAAATCCTACGAGTATTACGTCCACAATCCGGATCTGAAGCGGGTGGTGGACCAGCTCAATCTCGGCTTCGGGGACGGCGCAGCTTATGACGACCTGGCCCGCCGCCTGCTCTTCGGGGACGGCGGTCCCGCCGACGAATACCTGCTGCTGGCCGACTTTGAAAGCTACCGGGACGCCCACGTGCGGGCGGGTCAGGTCTATCTGGACCCCACGCGCTGGAACCAGATGTCTCTGGTGAACATCGCCCGCTCCGGCATCTTCGCCGCCGACCGCTCCATCCGGGACTATGCCCGGGAGATCTGGGACATCCCCGTGCGGGCGTAATCCGCCGTTCCTGCCGGAGGGGGCCCCCCCGTGCCACGCGGCGGCCCCCTCTGCGCGTTATGGCCCGTCGCCTCCGGCAGGGGGAACCGCGCCGTTGACCAGCGCAGCCGCCTCCTCCGGCGAAAGGCCCTTGAGCGTGTAGCGCACGGACGCCGCTCCGGCGTCCACGGTAAACTGAAAGCGCCAGCCGGGAACGTCTCCGGCGTCGTCCTCCACATAACGCCCGAACGCCTTCAGCGCTTCGGCCGTGACCGCGCCCGCTTTGAGATCCGCTGCGGGCAGCGAGGCCGAGGTTGGAAAGCGGGCCACCGACAGCTCCACGTAATCGTATCCCCGGCTCCAGGAGGCGAAGAGCGTATCGACGTCCCGCATGGTCTGCCTGCCGCCGCTTTCAAATGCAAACCCTTCCGGCAGTTTAGCGGGCAGCCAAGCGCCCAGAGGGTCGGCCCGCAGATCCTCCAGCGACAGGTCCGTTCTGCGGCTGGCGTATACCAGCGCACCCTCGTCGGGCTCCAGCCCCTCGACGGTAAAGCCGCCGTAGCCGATCTGCCGGACCGCCAGCGCCGCCAGCCGCGCCGCTTCGTCCTGGTCCCGGCTGGTACACTGGAAGCGCACGCCGGTATCTCCGCACATAAAGTCCGCATAATAGCGCCAATCGCCGCTGCCCACGTCGGTGTAATAGAGGGTGACGGCAGTGCCGTCATATTCCGTCTGCTCCGCCTCCTCATAGGCCACGTCGGTGGGCGGCAGGCCGCCGGACGCCATCCAAAGCTCGATCTCGGCGCTGGAGCCGTCGCGTTTTCCCGTGATCGCCGCCCACAGCAGCGCCCCGCCGCCGTCGATCCAGGCGTTTCCACCCAGAGCAAAACCCTCCCATCCCAGGGTCCAGGGCGCCTGCTCCGTACCGCCTACCGCCCTTACGATGTCCTCCGCCGTCAACCGGTACACGGAATAATCCGCAGGCGGGGCATAGTCGAGCTCCAGGTGCTTTGAGAAATCGCAGTACGTGAATTCCAGCGCCGGCAGACTAAAATCAGAATGGTGCTGTCCCGCAAAGGGGTCCCCCACCTCCAGAACGTATTCCGCCCCCGCCTGCGGCGCCCGGGTGGACGCGGCCCCGGTCTCGACGGGCGCCGGAGACTGTGCCGCTCCGGCGCTGGGACGCGGCAGCCCCCCTGCATGCCGTATCGGATAAGCCGCCAGCGCCAGTACACCGCAGGCCGCCACCGCCGCCGCCCAGCGGCTGGGACGGCGCGCCTTCGGCGCAGGCCGGGTACGCCGCGTTCTGTCCAGCGCCTCCATCAGCCGTCGGTGCTGTGCCTCGCTCAGGCGGACTCGGTCAAAATAGGAACGGTAGCCGTTCATTACGTCTCTCCTTTCAGCAATTCCCGCAGGCGGGCGCGGGCCCGGGTCAGCCGGGAACGGACGGTCCCCTCCCGCTCCCCGGTCAGAGCGGCGATCTCCGCCGTCGGGTAGCCCTCATAATAATAAAGGTGGATCACCGCCCGCTCCTTGGGCGGCAGAGCGGATATCTCCTCCAGCGCCAGGCGCTCCTCCTCAGCGGCGGCGGGATACGTATCCAGCAGGGGTGTTGTGCGCCTCCGCCAGGGCGCGCGCAGACGGCTTTTGCAGCCGTTTATCAGCACCCGCAGCAGCCACGCCCGTTCATGCTCCCCGCTTGCGAAGGCGGGGGCTTTCTCCAGATATTTGACAAAGGCGTCCTGTACCGCGTCCTCCGCCTCATGGCAGTCGCCCAAAATGGCAAGGGCGGTGCGGTACATGGCGTGTTCATAGGTACAGACCAGAAGTTCCAGCCGGCCGGGGTCTGTCATCTTCCCTCCCCCTTTCACTCTATATACGCTTTTAGACGGCAAATTGCTGCAAACGCGGCACAGATTTGCGCAAAAACCGCGGGACGGAAATCCGTCCCGCGGTTTTTGCAAAATGCCTTCCATCTTTTCCGGTAAGCCGCCATGTCACTTGGCCGCAGCGGTCAGCGCCGTCACGTCGTCCTTCCCGACGACCAGAACACGCCAAACAAAGACGGCCAGGAACAGCGCGGCCACGACAAGGCCCACAGGGTAGGCAACGGCTGTGGACAGCCCCAGGCACTCCGGTGCCTGGAAGAAGTAGGTCACGGACACCGCAGACATAAACGTGGCGGGCAGCGCCGCGATCAGGCAGGCCTTGGGCGGGAACCCGTATTTGTGCAGGAACACCGCGCCGGTCCACAGCACGATCATGGCCAGGGTCTGGTTGGCCCAGGAAAAATAGCGCCACAGCACATCCCAGGGCAGCGCCAGAGCGATGAGCGCACCCACGGCCAGCAGAGGCACGGACAGCGCCGCACGGGGGCCGGTCCTGGACTGATCGATGTGGAACCAGTCTGCGATGGTCAGCCGTGCGGAACGATACGCCGTATCACCGGAGGTAATGGGACAGGCGATCACGCCGATCATCGCCAGCACGCCGCCCACAGGCCCCAGCAGCGTAGTCGAGATCTCGTACACCACATCGCCCGCGCCGCCGGCGGCGATGGCTGTGGTCAGGCCGCTCATGCCGTCCAGCAGAGAGCCGTGATTGGTATAAAAGGTGACGCCGGCGGCCGCCCAGATCAGCGCGATAACGCCCTCAGCCACCATCGCGCCGTAAAAGATGCCGCGGCCCTGCTTCTCGCTGGTGATGCAGCGGGCCATCATGGGGGACTGGGTGGCATGGAAGCCGGAAATCGCGCCGCAGGCCACCGTAACGAACATCATCGCCCACTTGGGCAGGCTGTTGGGATGCACCGCCGCCAGGGAAGCCAGCGTCAGCTCGGGCATGTCGGAGCCCCGGAGGAGAACGGTGGCGCCTCCGATACCGAGGGCCATGACAATCAGGCAGATACCGAAGATGGGATAGAGCTTGCCAATGATCTTGTCGATGGGCAGGAAGGTGGCGATCAGATAATAGACCATGATGGCCACCAGCCAGAACATGGTGCTCAGCGCCTCGGGCGTCAGCTTGGCCAGCAGCGCGGCGGGGCCGACGGAGAAGTTGACGCCCACCATCACCAGCAGGACCACGGAGAACACCCGCATGATGAAGGTGATGACCTTGCCCATATACAGTCCGACGACCTCGGAGATCGACTTGCCGTCGTTGCGCTCGCTCATCATGCCGGACAGAAAATCATGTACGCCGCCGCCCAAAATGGTGCCGAAGACGATCCACAAGTAAACGGACGGGCCCCAGCAGGCACCGGACAGCGCGCCATAGATGGGCCCCAGACCGGCTATATTCAGCAGCTGGACCAGGAAGATGCGCCAGGGCTTCATCGGAACGTAATCTACACCGTCGGGGTGGGCCACCGCGGGGGTGGGGCGGTCATCGATTCGGAAGATGCGCTCCACCAGCTTGCTTTAGGTCAAAAAGCCAACGATGAGCAGGGCCAGACATACAAAGAACGTGATCATGGATATTCCCTCCTCAAAAAAGATAGGGCGGCATGCCGGCTTCTTCTTCGAAGCCTCCCTGCCCCCTTTGGCGACTACATTATAGTTCTCGCCCCGAAAAAGTCAAGTTGCTTTTTAAAGTTTTTTCGCGTTTTACGGCTTTTGACTGGATTTGATTGCCAATTGCAGCTGTTTTGTGCTATACTACTTTTGAAACAAGGAGGGACCGACATGCCCGACAATCCCAACGACCTGCGTCTGGCGGTGCTCATCGACGCGGACAACGCCTCCCGCACCGCCATGCGGGACGTGATGGCGGAGATCGCCGTTTACGGCACCCCTACCATCAAGCGCATTTACGGGGACTGGACCACCCCCAACATGGCCTCCTGGAAACCGATCCTGCTGGAGAACGCCATCACCCCCATCCAGCAGTACGGCTACACCACCGGCAAGAATTCCACCGATTCGGCCATGATCATCGACGCCATGGATATCCTTTACACTGGGGAGGTGGACGGCTTCGTGCTGGTCAGCAGCGATTCCGACTTCACCCGCCTGGCCGTGCGCCTGCGGGAGGCAGGCAAAAAGGTCTACGGCATGGGAGAGCGGAAGACCCCCTCTCCCTTCATCGTGGCCTGCGACAAATTCGTCTATATCGAGGTCATCCGTTCCGCCGCGGACCAGGCGCGGGCGGAGGAACAGGCCCGGACGGAGCCTCCCAGAGAAGAAAAGACCGCAAAAACCAAGAAAAGCTCCAAGAAAAAGCCGGAAGATCCCTCCCCGGCCCCCGAACCGGAGCCGTCCGCTCCCGGGCCCGCCGACGGCGTGCCGCCGGAGATCATTACGCTCATCGCGGACTCCCTGGATATGCTGGCCGACGAGGACGGGTACACCTTTATGGGGGATCTGGGCAATCTGCTGGTGAAAAAGCAGCCCGATTTCGATCCCCGGAACTTCGGCTTTTCCAAGCTCACCAATCTGGTACGCGCGCTGGACCGCTTCGAGGTGGACGTGCGCCAGACCAGTCTGCCCCACGTGAAGCACATCTTTGTCCGGGACAGGCAGCGCAAATAAAAAAGAACGGCGTTTCCCGGCAGGTCTGCCGGGAAACGCCGTTCCGCTTGCCAGAAAGCCCTTCGGAGTCTTTCCATCAGGGAGAGGACGGCCGTAAAGCCGCCGTTTTCCGCCTCATTCTTCCAGCGGAAACACGCTCCCCACCGCCGTGAGGGACTGGGCCAGATCGGACCGGTAATCGGGCGCCAGCGGGTCCAGGCTGTTGATCACCACGCCGCTGCTCCCCGCCCGGGCGGTGGAGTGGAGATACCGCCCCCCGCCCAGATACAGCGCCACATGTCCGGGGAAAAAGAGCAGGTCGGCCACGTCCATCGTTTCCCGGGGAATCTCCCGCACGGGGAAGCCGGGGACGATCTGCGCGTCCCGATACAGGAGCACGCCGTTTGCAAACCAGGCCATAAAGGCCAGGCCCGAGCAGTCCAGCCCCAGAGAGGACTTGCCGCCCCAACGGTACTGGACGCCCAAGTAGGCCAAGGCTGCGTCGGCCACCCGGCGGCGCAGGGCCGCCGGGTCGATTTGAGGCGCCGTTTCGTAGTATTCTTCCAAAAAATCACGTTTTGTATAGCCCGTCCGGCCATCGGGAAGGGCCAGCTCCTGCCAGCCTTCCTCCGCCTCTCCCAGAGGGGCCGCCAGGCAGCCCCGCAGCAGCGTGGTCATGACGCATCCCTGGACGGCGGGGCGGTCCAGCACATCGGCGGCCGCCTTCCAGACGAGCCGCTTTTCCCGCTCCGCCCAGCGCGCCGCTCCCCCCTCCCCCACCGTCAGGGCCCAGGCGGGGGCAAACCCCTCATAGCGGTACCGGGTACGCACCCGGAACCACCCGGGGCAGGGCTGCTCCAGCAGTTCCAGGGGCCAGCCGCACAGCGCCTCGTCGGCCAGGGGCGCATCGGCCTGGGGACGGACATGGAGGGGGCAGATGGGAACGCAGACCACAGCTCTCATACAAAAATCCTCGCTTTCTCAGGCAGCATACGGTATACTATACATGCCTGCTGAAGAAGCCGCTTTGCGGTTTCTTCGCGCGGCAGCAGCCTTTTTTACACCCTTCAGGCCTTGCTGCAAAGCGGTGCCCGGCGGGGCTCGGACGATCCCGTCCGCTCCCCGTACTCGAACAGGGGCAAAGCGCCTGAAACGCCCCGCCCCTCAAGGGCCGCGGCTTTGTTTCGTGCCCGCCTCGGAAAAGTCCGATCTATCGGACCTCTTCTCCGTTAGGATAAGCATAGGAAGGAGGAATGGATATGGCGAGAAGCCCCAACCAAAAACGCAAACTGCTCTGCCTGTGCCAGCTTCTCTGGGAGCGCACCGACGAGGAGCATCCCCTGACCGTACAGGAGCTCATCGACGCATTGGAGGGCATGGATATCCATGCCGAGCGCAAGAGCATCTACGATGATATGGAGACGCTGCGCACCTTCGGCCTGGACGTGCAGAGCCGCAAGGGGAAGGCTCCGGGCTGGTTTCTGGGCGAGCGTCCCTTTGAGCTGCCCGAACTCAAGCTGCTGGTGGACGCGGTGCAGGCCTGCCGTTTTATCACCCGCAGGAAGAGCGACGCGCTCATCCGCAAGCTGGAGTCCCTCTCCAGCGTCCATCAGGCCCGCCAGCTCCAGCGGCAGGTCTATGTGGCCGGGCGTGTGAAGGCGATGAACGAGAGCGTCTATTACACCATCGACAAGCTCCATACGGCCCTCAACGCCCGCCGGGCGGTGACCTTCAAATACTTCGAGTACAACATGCGCAAGGAGAAGGTCTTCCGCCGGGACGGGAAGCGCTACGCCGTGTCCCCCTACGGACTGATCTGGGACAACGAGAATTATTACCTGGCCGGATTTGACCACGCCAGGCGCGAGATGCGCCACTACCGGGTGGACAAGATGGCGGAACTGGCCGTGACCTGCCTGCCTCTTCAGGGGGACGAGGCGTGCCGGAACTTCGATATTGCATCCTATTCCCAAAAACACTTCGGTATGTTTTCCGGCCGGGAGGGACAGGTGCGCCTGCGCTGCCGCAGCCACCTGGTGGGGGTGGTGCTGGACCGCTTCGGCCAGGAGGCCATTCTCATCCCCGATGGGGAGGATCGGTTCACCGTCACCGTCTCCGCCGTGGTCAGCCCCCAGTTTTTGGGCTGGATCTTCGGCCTGGGCGACGGGGTGGAGGTCTGTTCCCCGGCCTGGGCGGTGGACGAGCTGAACGCACAGCTGCAGGCCGTACAGCGCCTGTACCGGAAGGAGGAATCTCTGTGAACGGCATTCCGATCGACCCCTGCGGCACGGACACGGCAGACTGGGTCCACGACCGCATCCGGGCGTATAACGCCCAATATATCACCGACTGCGGCGAACTGAATTTCTGCGTCCGGGGGCCGGACGCAGCGCCGCTGGGCGGCATTGCCGCCTCCCGGGACCTGGACTGCGTGACGGTGGACTTTTTGTATGTGGAGCCCTCCGCCCGCGGGGACGGCCTGGGCGCCGCCCTGCTCCGCCGGGTGGAGGAAGAGGGACGGCGCCAGGGCGCCCGGCGCGTTCTGCTGAACACCTTTTCGTTTCAGGCGCCGGGCTTTTATGAAAAGCAGGGCTACCGCTGTTTCGGCGCTCTGGAGCCCTGCTTCGGGACACATGGACAATATTTTTTCTGCAAAGAGCTGTAGCGTCCCGCTGCGCCGCCGTCACAGCGCCATGCGCCAGTAATCGCACCGTGCGGTCTCCCGGAAGCCGCAGGCGGTATACAGTCCCAGCGCACGGTCGTTGACCGCGTCCACCTCCAGCCGGATGGGCAGCTCGGTCTCCCGCCGGACGCGCGCCAGGACCAGCGCCAGGATCGACCGGCCGATCCCCCGCCCCTGGAGGGCGGGCTCCACACAAAAGTCGCAGAGGTAGGCCTCCCCGCCCTCGGTGTTGCAGAACAGGTGCCCCGCCACGCGTCCATCCAGCCGCGCGGCATAGCCGCTCACAGCAGGCGCGGTAAAAAAGCGCTCCACCTTCTCTCTGGAATCGGCCGCCGCGTCCCCGAAGGCGGCGGCCGAGAGCTCCGCCAGCCGGGGCAGCAGTTCCCGCGTCGCCGGCTCCAGCTCCAGAGGCAGGACCGGAACGGCCGGCGCAGCCGTCCGGTCATATTCCATCAGATATTCCGTATGGTGGCGCTCCACTGGAAAGCGCTTGAGCACTTCTCCCCCGCTGGCGCACACCGGCTCGTGGAAGAACAGCACCGAAGAGACGCCGAAGCGTTCCAGCTCTGCCCGGGCGGCGGCAAAGAGCGCGGTAAAGCGCCCCTGCCGCCGCAGGTCGGGGCGGACGAAGGCGGTTACCTCCGCCTCCCGCGCATCCGGCTGGAACAGCGTCAGAACGGCCGCCAGCGCCTGCCCCTCATAGCCCAGGAAAAAGCAGTCCATCTCCCCAAAGTGGTTGAGCTCCCCCGAAAGGAACACGCTGTGTCCAAAGGGCTCCGCCCGGCGGCAGGTCTCCTGCAGGGACCGGATCTGCTCCTGCTGCCGCGCCGTCAGGGCGTGGGTCTGGATCCATTTCATCGCGCTTTCTCCTTACCAATCCAGGCGCATGATATGCTCCGCGCCGAATACCTGCCCGGTGAAACGAAAGCCGGCGCGCTCATAGAGCGCCACCGCCGCCGCGGCCTGCCGATGCACGCCCAGAAAGACCCGGCTGCGGGTGGCGTCGGCACGCATCCGCTCCAACACAAGCGCAAGCGCCGCCGTACCGCAGCCTCTCCTCTGGAAGCGCGCGTCCACCATCAACCGGTAGATCCACCACTCCCCGTCGTCCCGGTCCACGCAGTACATAAGAAAGCCCACCGGCGTTTCCCCGTCATAGATGGCCAGGGGAATACACTCGCTCTGCACTTTGGACTGGGCGATGGAAACGGCGTTGGGGGTACAAAACTCCGCCTGCTCCGGCCGGACGGACAGGTCGATGACATCCCAGAATTGTTCCATATGAATTTCCTGTAGTGTGATCATTTGCAGTTCTCCTTTCCAATTTGGGCGCAAAAAGGCCCGGGGCGGATCGCTACCGCTCCGGGCCCTTTTTCACTGCAGCTGCGAAATGCGCAGAACATCACACGGCAGAACGGGCAGGGAGCGGCACGGTTTTGACGGTCTTTTTCATATGCCCACTCCCTTTCATTTCCTTTGTCGGCAGAACCTGCCGCCCGTTCACTATACCACGGCACCGCGCACCCGTCAAGCCCTCATTCCCAGTTTTTCCAGACCTCGGGCCGATAGCCCACGGTGGCCTGCCTGCCGTTGCGGACGATCGGGGTCTTGAGCAGGCGCGGGTCGGCCAGCAGCTTCTCCAGCTTGTCCGCGTCGCAGGCCAGATAATTCAGCAGGGCCGCATCCGGGTGCTTGGGGTCAATGAGCGCCTGCAGCCCCACGGCGTTCTTCACGCTGCTGAGCTCCCCGGGGCTGATGCCGTACTTCACCAGGTCGATGGATTGGAACTTGACCCGCCGCTCCTTGAAATACCGCTCGGCCTTCTTGGTATCAAAGCATTTGGATTTGCCGAAGATCTGAATGTTCATGTCCCTATTCCTCCACAAACACAAAACGGGGGCCGGAATAGCCGTCCCGCTCCACAAGTTCGCCCCACATGGCCGCCGGGCGCACCCACACGCCCCCCTCGCCGTAAAGGGCCTGGTAGACCACCATGCGTTCCAGCGTCTCCGAATGGCGGGCGGTCGTGAGCACACGGTATTCCTTTCCCTTGAAATGCCGGTATTTCCCCGGACGAATCTCTTCCATATCGGCCTCCGAACCAACTTTTTGCTCATTTTAGCACAGTCTTTCCAGAAAGACAAGTTTGACGGGCTAAATCCCCTGCAGACGGGCAATACTAGCGGAAAACGCCTGAAAGGATGGTTTCCGTTTGAAAGCCGTGATTTTGGCCGGGGGAGAGGGGACGCGTCTGCGCCCTCTGAGTCTGGGACTGCCCAAGCCCATGACCCCCCTGTTCGACAAGCCCGTGATGGAACACATCATCTCCCTGCTGCGCCGCAGCGGCATTACTGAGATCGCCGTCACGCTCCACTACATGCCCCGGGCGGTCACCGATCATTTTGGGGACGGGGCCGCCCAGGGCGTGCACCTGCGCTACTTTACCGAGACGGAGCCCCTTGGTACCGCGGGCGGCGTAAAAAACTGCATGCCCTTTTTGGGGGACGAGGACTTTCTGGTCATCAGCGGCGACGCGGTGTGCGACCTGGACCTGAAGCAGGCCATGGACTTCCACGCCACCCGCCGCCCGGCGGCCACCCTGGTGCTCCACCGGCACCCCACGCCTCTGGAATACGGCCTGGTGCTCACCGACCCGGAGGGCCGGGTGGAGCGTTTTGTGGAAAAACCGGCCTGGGGACAGGTCGTCACCAATCAGGTCAACACCGGCATCTATCTGCTCACCCGGCGCGCCATGGATCTGGTGCCCGAGGGCAAGCCCTTCGACTTTGCCCGGGACCTGTTTCCAGCGCTGATGGAGCGCGGCGAGGCCCTGTACGGCTGTGTGAGCGAGGGCTACTGGTGCGATATGGGAGACTGCAGGGCCTATCTGGACTGCGTGGCCGACGCGCTTTCAGGCAAGGTGAAGCTGGACCTGGGCGCGGCCCGGGTGGCGCCCGGCATCTGGTCGGCCAGTCCTCTGCCTGCCGATGTGGAACTGGTGCCCCCCTGCTATCTCGGCGCCAACGTGACCGTAGGCCCCGGCTCCCTCATCGGCCCTCACGTAGCGTTGGGCGCGGGAAGCACCGTGGGCAAGCGCGCGCTGGTCCAGCGCAGCGTGTTCCACGGCGCATCGGCGGGCGACCGCACCACACTTTACGGCGCCATTCTGTGCAAGGATGCCCGTGTCCATACCGGAGCCGTCCTCAACGAAGGCGCGGTGCTGGGCGAAGGGGCCGCAGCCGGCCGGGACGCGATCCTGCTGGAGGGGGCCAGGGTCTGGCCCCGCCGGGTGGTGGGCGACGGGGTGCGGCTGGGCGCCTGCCTGACCTCCGGCTCCCTTTCGGGGCCCCCCTCCTTTTCCGACGGTGGGATCCTCCGGGGCTCCATTGGGGAAGAGCTGACGGCAGAGGTGCTGCTCCTGCTCGGCGGCGCCCTGGGCGCCGAAGGCACGGTAGGCGTCGGCCACTGCGGCGGCGAGGGCGCCCGGATGCTGGCCCAGGCGGCCTGCTGCGGCGCCTGCGCCGCCGGGGCCAAGGTATTGGAGCACGACGCCGCCGGCCCCTCCGCGGCGGCCTGGCTGGCGGAAAACTGGTCCCTGCCGGTCTCCCTGTTCGTGGAGCAGGTGGAGGACATGGCCTACCTGCGCCTCTTCGACCGGCAGGGCCTGCCCCTTGGCCGGGCCAGGGAGCGCAAGCTGGAGGGCGCCCTTCTTCGGGGCGAGCAATCCCGCGTCCCGGCCTGCCGGGTAGGGCGGCGGGAGATCGTCTCCGGCGTGGGGGCGGCCTATTCCGCCGACGCCGCCCGCCGCGCCCGTCTCAGCCGCGCCCCCCTGCGGCACACGGAGGTATCGGTGCTCGGCCGGACGGCGGCTGACCGGTACCTGGCAGAGGCGCTGTCCGCCCTGGGCTGCTGCGTAGGCCGGCAGGCCCGGCCCGGCGTGCCCGCATTTCTCACCCAGCGGGGCGGCCTGCGGCTGCTGGCCTGGGACGAGGAGGGCGAACCGCTCTCTCCCGAGGTCCTGCTGACCATCGTGGCGCTCATCGAGTACGAGGCGGGCGAAGGGAACGTGGCCGTCCCCCCCGACGCCCCCGCCGCCATCGACGCCGTGGCCGAAGCCTTCCACGGCAGCGCTTTGCGCCTGAACCGGGACGGCGAGCGCGCCCGGGCGCGCTATGCCCAGCTGCCCTGGCTGCGGGACGCCCTGTTCGCCGCCTGCCGTATCTGCGCCCATATGGGCGTGACGGGCGAGCGGCTGCACGCGCTGGCCGGAAGGGTCCCCCATTTTTCCCTCTGCCGCCGGGAGGTGGCGCTCCGGGGCGACCGGGGCGCGGTGATGCAGGCCCTGGCGGAGGGCCTGCCCGGACTGGAGGATACCGGAGCGGGACTGCGCCTGCGGCAGGGGGAGAGCTGGGTGTATCTGGCCCCGCTCACCCGGCGCGCGGCCCTGCGGGTGGTCGGCGAGGCCGTCAGCGCGGAGCTGGCCCGGGAGCTGTGCGATTTTTACGCCGGAACGGTCCGGGCGCTGGACCCTGATCCGTCCGGCCAAAAATAAAGGTATACTTTTCCTGCAAATTGTGGTATACTGATATTGATTGATTTGGCTTTATGCGCGGCAATCGCGCTTTGATAAGGCAGGACACAGCGGGCATACCTTGCGCCAGGCGGTCTGGTGCAGCCCTTTTTCCCGGCGAGGCAGGGCCGGGAAGAACGGGTCGGCGACCGCCTTTCTTTTGGTGCGCCCAAAGCCGCCGCTGTGTCCTTACATACCGTTTGATAACGTTCAATTTGAAAAGGAGTGTTCCATACTTTTATGGCAGAAAAACTGAAAATTATTTCCCTGGGCGGCCTCAACGAGATTGGCAAGAACCTGACCGTATACGAATACGGCGGGGATATGATCCTCGTAGACGTGGGCATGGGATTTCCGGACGACGACATGTACGGCATCGATGTGGTCATCCCGGACTTTACCTATCTCATCAAAAACCGCGAGCGCATTCGGGGTATCTTCCTGACCCACGGACACGAGGACCACATCGGCTCCATCCCCTACTTGCTGCGGGACGTGAACGCCCCCATCTACGCCACCCGCATGACGGCGGGCCTGGTAAAGCTGAAGCTGGAGGAGCACCGCCTGCTGGACAAGACCAAGCTCATTACCTGCGAGGCGGGCGAGGTCGTCCGCGCGGGCAAATTCTCCGTGGAATTCATCCACGCCAACCACTCCATCGCCGACGCGGTGAGCTTCGCCATCAAGACCCCCGTGGGCACGGTGGTCCATACCGGCGACTTCAAGATCGACCCCACACCCATCCAGGGCGGCATGATGGACCTGGGCCGCCTGGGACAGCTGGGCAAGGAGGGCGTGTTGGCCCTGCTGGCCGACTCCACCAACGTGGAGCGCCCCGGCTTCACCAAAAGCGAACGCAGCGTGGGCGCGTCCTTTGACGCACTGTTCCGGGGCTGTGAGCAGCGGATCATTGTCACCACCTTCGCCTCCAATGTGGACCGCATCCAGCAGATCATCGACGTGGCCGCGCGGTACGGACGGAAGGTGGCCGTCACCGGCCGCAGCATGGAGAACGCCATGCGGGTGTCCACTGAGTTGGGCTATATGAAAATACCGGACGGCGTGCTGGTGGACCTCAGCCACATCAAGAGCCTGCCCAAACACAAGATCTGCATCATCACCACCGGCAGCCAGGGCGAGACCATGTCCGCCCTGACCCGCATGGCCTTCAACACCCACCGTCAGGTGGATATTCAGGCCGGCGACCGGGTCGTCATCTCCGCCTCCGCCATCCCCGGCAACGAAAACTCCATTGGAAGCGTCATCAATGAGCTCTACCGCAAGGACGCTGAAGTGGTCAATGAGCGGCTGGGCGCGCTCCACGTTTCCGGCCATGCCTGCCAGGAGGAGCTGAAGATCATCCATGCGCTGGTCAAGCCCAAGTTCTTCATCCCCCTCCACGGCGAGCAGCGGCATCTGAAGACCCACGCCAAACTGGCCCAGGAGATGGGGATGGACCCCCGGCACATCATCATCAGCGACATCGGCAAGGTCATCGAGCTGACGCCCAACTCCGCCAAGATCAACGGCACCGTGCCCGCCGGCCGGGTATTCGTGGACGGCTACGGCGTGGGCGATGTAGGCAGCGTGGTGCTGCGGGACCGCAAGCATCTGGCCGAGGACGGCATGATCGTGGTGGTGGTCTCCATGTCCGGCGAGGACGGAAGCGTCATCTCCGGCCCCGATATCATCACCCGCGGCTTTGTCTACGTGAAGGAGTCCGAGGGACTGATGGAGGAGCTGCGCCGGGTGGCTGTCAACGCCTTGGAAAACTGCCGGCGGGATTCCCGCTCCGACTGGGCCGCCATCAAGACCGAGGTCAAAAACGCCCTGTCCAATTTCCTCTACAAGAAGACCAAACGCAATCCCATGATCCTGCCTGTTATCATGGAGGTATAAGCGTTCCAGGAATCGGAAAGCGGAGGTCCGGCCAAA
>NZ_JALFGV010000020.1:0-11910 GCF_022777125.1 Lawsonibacter sp. | reverse complement strand
CAGTCACGCCTCGCTCCAAGGTAAAGCTGGTGGCCAAGATGCTCAAGGCCATCCACGCCCAGGAGAGCAAGAAAGCTGCCCGGGAAAAGGCTAAGGCTGTGGTGGAGGAACTGCGTTCCATGAAACTGAAGGAGGCTGCCAAGAAGGTAGAGGATGGCATTGAGGAGACTCTTACCTACTGCGATTTTCCCAGCGAACACTGGACTCGCATCCGCACCAACAATGTCATTGAGAGGCTGAACCGGGAGATCCGCCGCCGCACACGTGTGGTGGGTAGTTTCCCGGACGGTAACTCTGCTCTGATGCTGGTCTGTGCCCGGTTGCGCCATGTGGCCGGCACCCAGTGGGGCAACAAAAAGTACATGAATATGAAGCACCTGGAGACTGCCGTTGAGGACGCCTCCATTGCTGGCTGACTTCATTCATTCCAGAGCCTGCAAACCAATTTGCGCAAAATCCTTGACACTACCACATGGGGTGCCGTCAAGAGTTATGCGCAATTTATTCTACATTATCTAATGACATTGCCCTCACGGCTGAAGCTTTTTTTCTGCCGCATGTCCGGGAAAGGCACCGGCAGTCTGCGGAGCGTGCCTATCCAATGACCCGGATGTACTTCCATTTCCCGCGCAGAAACCGGATAAGGAAGAAAACGGCGCGTACGATCCAGTCGCAGAACATGGCCAGCCATACCCCCAGCAGCCCCATATTCAGGCCCCAGGCGCAGGCAAAGACATAACTCAGAGCCACCCGGCAGGCAAACATGGAGCACAGGGAGACGGCCATGGTGAACACCGCGTCCCCGGCGGCCCGCAGGGCGTTGGGCATGGTAAAGGACATGGGCCAGAAAAAGATGCTGAACAGCGAAAACCAGCGCAGCACCTGGGCGGCCATGGCGGTGGATTCCATGCTCAGATCGAACAGCGTGACCAGCCACCCGGCCAGGAAAAAGAGGGCGATGTTCATAACTCCCATGCAGACGTAGCAAGCGCGCACCAGCTTTTTGGCGTAGGATACCGCTTGGTCGGTTTCACCGGCCCCCATGCACCGGCCTACCACGGTGATGAGCGCCAGGCCGAGCGCCTGGCCCGGTACGTTGATGACGCCGCCGATGCTGTTCCCAATGGCGTTGGCGGCCACAGCGGCGGTGCCGAAGGTAGTGATCAGATTGAGCACCAACAGCTTGCCGGCCTGGAACATGCCGTTTTCCAAGCCGTTTGGAATGCCGATGAAGAGGATGCGGCGGATCATGTCCCAGCGCAGGCGGAAGCGGAGCAGGCCCTCCACCCGCACCAGGTTTTCCGGGTGGCGGAGCAGCGCCATGATGATGACGGCCGCGGCGATCCGGGAGACCAGCGTACCGATACCTGCCCCGGCGGCCCCCATGCCGAAGCCGAAAATCAGAATGGCGTTGACGGCAATGTTGATGATGTTCACGATGAGGGAGCAGAACATGGATACTTTGCTGTTGCCCATGGCACGAAACAGCGCCGCGCCCGCGTTGTATACCGCCATAAAGGGATAAGCGGCGGCGGTCAGCAGGAAATAGATGAGAGCGCTGGCCATCACAGCGCGCTCCACCTGCCCGAACAGCAGGGAAAGGATGTGCTGGCGCAGAATCAGCGCCAGTACCGTCAGCAGGGTGGAGGCGATCACGGCGGCGTAGAGCAGCTGCTTGGCCGCCGTGTTGGCCTGCTCCGCCTCCCGGCGGCCCAGGTATTGGGATACCACGACCGCTCCGCCGGTGGACAGGGCGGCAAAGATCTGGATCAGCAGCATGTTGAGCCCGTCCACCAGGGACACGCCGGATACGGCCGCTTCCCCGGCGGTGGTCACCATAACGGTATCCGCCATGCCCACCGTCATCAGCAGCAGCTGCTCGATGACCAGCGGGATGATCAGCCGCAGCAGCGCCTGCCGGGAAAACAGCGGCGCGCGGGGCTGTGAGGCAGTCAACTCCATTCCGGTACCTCTCCCTTGGATTTCAGATTTGTGCAGGCCGCCTTACAGCCGGCCCAGATAACGCCGGGCGCTCTCGTTTGCCCTGGCGGACACCTCCGCCTCGTCTACCGTGACCAGCTGCCCCTGCTGCACCACAGGCACGCCGTTGACGATGGTGTAATCCACCGGCCCCTTGAGGCCCACGGTGCCCAGCATGGACATGGGGTCGAACTGGGCGCCGACCAGCTCCAGGCGGTCCAGATCCACCAAAAACAGGTCGGCCGCCCTGCCGGGAGAGAGCTGCCCGATGTCGTCCCGGCCCAGGAGCCGGGCGGAGCCGCGGGTGGCGACCTTGAGCAGTTCGTACCCGGTGGGGGCCTGCCGGCTCCAGGTGAGCCGGTGGAGCAGATAGGCCGCCCGCAGCTCCTCCAGCAGGTTGGAGCCGTCGTTGGAGGCGGAGCCGTCCACGGCCAGCCCGACCGGGATGTCCAGGCGAAGCAGGTCGGGCAGGCGGCACACGCCGGAGGCGAGCTTCATATTGGAGATGGGACAGTGGGCCACGCCGGTGCCGGTCTCGGCCAGGACGCGCAGGTCGCTGTCGTTGAAATGGATGCCGTGGGCATACCACACGTCGGGGCCGGTCCAGCCCAGAGACTGCATGTAGGCCACCGGCCGCAGGCCGAAGCGCTCCAGGGTATACTGCTCCTCGTCCTTCGTCTCGGCCACGTGGGTGTGCAGCCGCACGCCCAGACTGCGGGCCAGGCGCGCGCTTTCCCGCAGCAGGTCCCCGGATACGGAAAAAGGAGAACAGGGGGCCAGCGCCAAGCGGTGCATGGAAAAGCGGGAATCGTCGTGCCAGACCCGCACCAGGCGCTCGGAGTCGGCCAGGATCGCGTCGATGGTCTGTACCACGGAGTCCGGCGGCAGCCCGCCGTCCTTTTTGGACAGGTCCATCGAGCCGCGGGAAGCGTGGAAGCGCATCCCCACCGTATCGGCGGAGCGGAACTGGGCCGCGATCAGGTCTCCGGAGCGCTCGGGGAAGACATAGTGGTGGTCGAAGCAGGTGGTGCATCCATTTTTCAGCAGCTCGCCCATGCCTGCGAGGGAGGACCAGGAGACCACCTCCTCATCCAGGTTCTTCCACACCTCGTACAGCGTCACCAGCCAGGGAAACAGCTCCATTTTCTGTACCTCGGGCAGGTTGCGGGAAAAGAGCTGGTAGAGGTGGTGGTGGGTGTTGATGAGGCCGGGATACACCGCCATGCGGGAGGCGTCGATGACCTGGTCGGCCTGCCGCAGGGCAGGGCCGATGTATTCGATCGCCTGGTCACGGATGAAGAGGTTGCAGCGCTCGTGCAGGGAGTCCTGGTCGTCGCAGGAGACGATATAGCGCGCGTTTTTGATGAGCAGGGTGGACATGGCCGCGCCTCCTTCTGGTTGAGTTGCTTCCATGATACCACAGCAGGGGGCAAAAGGGAAGCGCCGGGGAAGCTTCCCCGGCGCTGAGGCGGCTGAAGAGGCGGCAAGGCCGCTCCAGGCTGTCGAAAAACCCTGCCGTAGGAGCGCTTCGCAGAGCGCCGCCGTCCGCAGACGACGGAAGCAGATGAAATCCAGTCATTTCCGGCGACACAAGGTGAATTGCCCCCGGGGGACCCTTGCCTGCCCCTGCGGGGCAATTTACTTCCGGTCCGCTCCGCTTCGCCTCCGTCTGCGGGCGGCGGAATTCTGCGCGGCGGACGAGGAGGCGGTTTGCCGCGGCGGCAGAGATCAGGAGATGGAGACCACCTGATATCCGGCGTCCTCCACGGCCTTTTTCAGCGCCGCGTCGTCGGCCGTTCCGGTGACCGTGGCGGTTTTTGCCTGCAGGTCCACCCGGGCGGCGACGCCGGGCAGGGCGTTGAGGGCCTGTTCCACGCGGGCCTGACAGTGGGCGCACATCATACCCTCAATGACCATTTTTTTCTCCATAATACGGATTCCTCCATTCGTATGAATTGGTTCACGCGCGGCGGCCGGGGCGGCCGCTGTGGGTTTGAACCGCTTGAGACGCAGGGCGTTGGATACCACGCACACCGAGGAAAGGCTCATGGCGGCGGCGGCGAACATGGGGGAGAGCTGGATGTGAAAGAGGGGATACCACACCCCGGCGGCCAGGGGAATGCCGATGATGTTGTAAATAAACGCCCAGAACAGGTTCTGCTTGATGTTGCGGATGACCTGTTTGGACAGCTCCACGGCGGTCACCGCGTCCATCAGGTCGCTTTTCATCAGCACGATGTCGGCGCTCTCAATGGCGACGTCGGTCCCCGCGCCGATGGCGATGCCGACGTCGGCCCCCGCCAAAGCGGGCGCGTCGTTGATGCCGTCGCCCACCATGGCGACCCGCCTGCCCCCGGCCTGGAGGGCGGCGACCTGCCGCGCCTTCTCCTGGGGCAGCACCTCGGCCACCACATGGCTCACGCCCAGGGCCTTGCCCACCGCTTCGGCGGTGCGCCGGTTGTCGCCGGTGAGCATCACCACGTCGATGCCCAGACGCCGGAACCCTGCTACGGCGGCGGCGCTGGTCGGCTTGGGGGTGTCCGCCACCGCCACCACGCCCAGCAGTTTGCCGTCCTCGGCAAAGTAGAGCGGGGTCTTGCCCGCCTTGGCCAGCTCCTCCGCGATGAGATCAAAGCCCTCGAAGGGGATCCCGGCCTCCTCCAGCATGGCGCGGTTGCCCGCCAGGACGGATTTGCCGTGGAGCCTGGCCGAAATACCCCGGCCGGGAAGGGCCTGAAAATCCGCTACCGGGACCAGGGGGATCTCCCGCTGTGCCGCCTCCGCCACAATCGCGTCGGCCAGGGGGTGTTCCGACGGCTTTTCCAGAGAGGCGGCCACACACAAAAGCTCCTCCGTGGTGGCGCCTTCGTTGGGATAGCAGTCGGTGACCTGGGGCGTGCCCCGGGTCAGCGTGCCGGTCTTGTCCAGCACCACGGTCCGGATGGTATGAAGGGTCTCCAGCGCCTCGGCGGATTTGATCAGGATCCCGTTTTCCGCGCCCTTGCCGGTGCCGACCATGATAGCGACCGGGGTGGCCAGCCCCAGCGCGCAGGGACAGGAGATGACCAGCACCGCCACCCCGGCGGTCAGGGACGGCTCGATGGAGCGTGTGGCGAGCAGCCATACGGCCGCGGTGACGACGGCGATCCCGATAACGGCCGGCACGAAGAGGCCGGCCACCTTGTCGGCCAGCTTTGCGATGGGGGCTTTGGAAGAGGCCGCCTCCTCCACCAGGCGGATCATCTGGGCCAAGGTGGTATCCTCGCCCACGCGGGTGGCCGCGAAGGTAAAGGAGCCGGATTTGTTGATCGAGGCGGCGGCCACCTTGTCGCCGGGAAGCTTTTCCACCGGCAGGCTCTCGCCCGTCAGGGCGGATTCATCCACGGAAGAGCGGCCCTGGGTGACGGTGCCGTCCACCGGGATGCGTCCGCCGGGCCGCACGACGACTTGATCGCCCACCCGCACCTCCTCCACGGGGATCTCCGCCTCGCCGCCGTCCCGCAGCACCATGGCGGTTTTGGGGGCCAGATCCATGAGCCGGGTGATGGCCTGGCTGGTCTTGCCCTTGGAGCGGGCCTCCAGGAACTTGCCCAGTGTGATGAGGGTGAGGATCATGCCCGCGGACTCGAAGTACAGGTCCATGGACCAGCGGTGGACCCGCTCCATGTCCCCGTGCCCCAGGCCCCAGGCGATCTGGAACAGGGCGGCCACGCCGTAGATCATGGCGGCGGCGGAGCCGATGGCGATGAGCGAGTCCATATTGGGCGCACCCTTGAACAGGCTCCGGAAGCCCACCTTGTAATACTTGTCGTTGACGTACAGGATGGGAAGGGTCAGCAGAAACTGGAGAAAGGCGGTCAGGAACACGTTCCGCTCGTCGTGGAAGAAGGCGGGCAGCGGCCAGCCCATCATGTGCCCCATGGCCAGATAGAACAGAGGGATCAGGAAAACGAGTGAGATCACGAAGCGGCGCTTCATCCCCGCCAGCTCTGCTTCCATGACGCGGGCAGCCGGGGCGGCGGGCCCGGCGCCCTGCTTTTCGTCCGAAGCGGGGAGCGCGGCGCCGTAGCCCGCGTCCTGCACCGCCCGGATGATCGCAGAAGGACCGGTCCTGGTGTCGTCATAGTCCACCAGCATGGAGCTGCCGAGCAGGTTGACCGTTACCGCCGCCACGCCCGCTACCTTGCCCACCGCCTTCTCCACGTGGGCCGAGCAGGCCGAGCAGGTCATGCCCCGCACATTAAATTTTTGTTTCAAAGGCAATCACCAGACTTTCCAATGCAAAGAGATGTCACCCCGGTCCGCCGGACGGCCGTCCTTCGGCGTCTCCGGCGGCCATTACGTTAGGATTCGCTCCAAAGCCTTGACAAATTCGTCGATTTTTTCCCCCCGCTCGGTCGCGCTGGCGGCCTCCTGGACGCAGTGCTTCAGATGGGCGGCCAGGATCTCACGGTTGACCCGGTTCAAAATGGCCTCGGTGGCCATGACCTGCTGGGAAATATCGATACAGTAGCGGTTTTCCTCCACCATCCGGATGATACCGTCCATTTGTCCGCGGGCCGTCTTCATCAGACGGAGGATTTTTTGTTCGTCTGCCATCATAACGAGGATCACCCCCCTGGGGTGTAGTATATGCGGTAAACTGAAAAAAGTCAAGCCCCCGCCGTACTGGATACGGCGGGGGCTTGAAAGGGGGAAAGAGGGTCAGGTTGTCTCGTCCACGGCGTCCCGCTCCCGGAAGAGCAGGGAGATGCACCAGATCGCGGCCAGACCCACCAGAGTATAGATGACGCGGCTGAAGGCGCTGGTCTGTCCGCCAAAGGCGAAGGCCACGAAGTCAAATCCGAAAATGCCGATGCTGCCCCAGTTGAGGCCGCCGATGATAGCCAGGACGAGGGCGATCTTGTCGATAATCATGGTATGAACTTCCTCCTCAAATTGAGATACCGACCTTAGTATCACCCGCTGAGGGCGGCTTCATACAAAAATTTTGGATCCATGATGGGAGCTTATCCGGGTGGGCCGCTCAATGCCTCCGCCGGTGCACGGATTGGGATTGGAACAGACGGCTCAGCG
The DNA here is from genome assembly GCF_022777125.1 of Lawsonibacter sp. Lineage (NCBI taxonomy): Bacteria > Bacillati > Bacillota > Clostridia > Eubacteriales > Oscillospiraceae > Lawsonibacter > Lawsonibacter sp. The sequence continues at coordinate 4,854 of NZ_JALFGV010000020.1, read as the reverse complement.
CGCCCTGCTTCAGCGCCACGGCTTTTTGGGGACACAGCTCATGGCAGCAGTAGCAGTGGATACAGTTACGGGAATCGATGCGGGCCCGGTGCGCTTCCAGGGTGATCGCCCCGGCGGGGCAGGCGTTTTTGCAGATGCCGCAGCCCACACAGCGCTCGGGCCTGATTTGAGGGGTCTGAGCCATCCAGGACTTGGCCAGCCGGGCCGCGGGGCCGGTAAGCGGCCCCAGAAACTCCATGATATTGGTGCGCACATGGGCTGGGAAGCGGTAGTCCGGGATGCGCAGCGCATCGATCCCGGCCCCTACCAGCTCCACCTCTTCGATGCGGCTGGGCAGGCCCCGTCGCTGGGCGGCCAGCAGCACCGGGTTGCCGAGCCGGGGCAGGCCGATGATCTCTCCGGCCACGATGTCCAGCGCCAGCGGGTTTTCCGACGCCAGGAGCAGCCCCACGGGGCGGGGCGTGCCGGAGGCTCCCGGCCCCTCGCCCTCCATGGCCAGCACCGCGTCCATGAGGTTCAGCCGGGGCGCGGCCCAGAGCGCCAGATCCAGCAGCATGTCGGCAAACTGCCCCTTATCCTGGTGGCTGGCGTGGAACCCCACTTTGGTTACGCCTGGGATCAGCCCGAAGTGGTTTTTCACCGCGCCGGTCATGCTCATAAACAGATGGGTCTTTAGCTTGCATAAGTTGAGGATGCCGTCGCTCTCCACCGCCGGTGCGATAACCTGAGCACTGTGCAGCACCTTTCCTTCGGGCAGGGAGACCTGGCGGGTGGACACGTCGTAGTTGAGCGCCGCGCCGGAGGCCTCTGCGGCGGCCCTCATACCGGTCTTTTCATAGAGGTGGCGCAGCCCGGACTCCAGATAGGGCCCGCCGGGACTGTCGCCGATGACCGCCCTTGCTCCCTGCCCGGCCACCAGCTTCGCCGCCGCGCCCACCACGGCCGGGTGGGTGCTCACCGCCCGCTCCGGCCCCGCCGCCGCCAGAAGATTGGCCTTCAGCAGCAGGGTTTCCCCCGGGCGGGCGAAGCGCCCCATCCCGCCCATCCGTTCAATCAATTCCGCTGTTTTTTCCTCCGCCTGCGCATAATCCGGACAGGCGGCCACAAAAACCCTGCACTCCATGCGTATTCCTCCATCCCTGGGACAGCTGAAGATCAGTATAGCCTGATCTGCGTGGAAAATCAACCGGGGCAGGGAGCATCCGCCTTCCCGGGCGGGACGCACGCTATCCCAGACGGATGCGGTAACGCTCCAGCCAGTGGTTGACCTGCAGAAAGTAGGCGATGGTCTGGGGCACGGTCATCAGCTGGCCGTACCAGGGCGTCTCGGTGCGCGCCTGGAGCAGTTCCATCAGGGCGGCGCGGTCCACGAGCTGGAACAGGGGAGCGCCGGGGATGTCCAGCAGCTCCTGCAGGCGGCGGGAGACCGCCTGCAGGTAGGCGGGGTGATGGGTCTTGGGGTAGGGGCTCTTGTTCCGCCGGAGCACCTCTTCCGTAAGCCAGCCCTCCATGGCCGTGCGCCGCTCCGGAGTGTTGTAGAGCTCCCCGTTGTACACCAGCGCCAGCTCCTCCTCCCCGCGCGCAGCAGCATGGGCTGCGCTCCGCCCGCCGGGTCCATGACGCACAGGCGGGTGTGCACCAACGCCGCCTGAGGCGTCCGATAAAGCCCCTCCTGGTCCGGTCCCCGCCGCTGCAGGGCGGCCTGCATGGCCTGGTACGCCTGCGTACGCGTCTCACAGCCCCGCCGGAATCGATCTATTCCGCGATCCCGCACATAAAAGCATCCCTCCTAAAACGCAAAAAAGCGTCCCTTCCTGTTCCAGAAAGGGAACGCCCTTGTTCCGTCTTAGTATATGCGCCGCCGGGGCTTTGTTTCCTTGTGGACATAAACGGAATTTTTTGGGCCCTCTGCCGAAAAATCGCACAAAAGTCACGATTGTAATGAACGCGGGGCTGTGATAGGATTTTACCATCCTGAAAAGCGAATTGGGGGAGAGCCCATGTCAATCCACGAGGAGTGCGGCGTTTTCGGCGTCTACGACCCGGCGGGGGACTGCGCCCGCACCGCCTATTACGGTCTGTACGCGCTGCAGCACCGGGGGCAGGAGGCCTGCGGCATTGCAGCCATCAACGACCGGGAGCTCTCGTTCCACAAGGATCTGGGGCTGGTGGGGGACGTGTTCAGCAGTTCGATCCTGGACGAGCTGGGCGGTACGATGGCGGTGGGCCACGTTCGTTACGCCACCACCGGCGGCGTGCGCCGGGAGAACGCCCAGCCTCTGACGCTGAAATATGTCAAGGGCACCCTGGCCCTGGCCCACAACGGCAACCTGGTGAACACGCCCAAGCTGCGCACGGACTTCGAGTACCGGGGCGGCATCTTCCAGACCACGACCGATTCGGAGATCATCGCCTATGCCATCGCGCAGGAGCGGCTTCATTGCCCCTCTGCGGAAGAGGCGGTGGCCCGGGCCACCCGCCATCTGCATGGGGCGTTCTCGCTCATCGTCATGTCCGCCCGCAAGCTCATTGCCGCCCGGGACCCCTGGGGCTTCCGGCCGCTGTGCATGGGCCGCCGGGGCGATGCCGTCGTGTTTGCCTCCGAATCCTGCGCCCTGGGCGCCGTGGGGGCGAAATTTGAGCGGGAGCTGGACCCGGGTGAGATCGTCGTGGTGGAAGAGGGCGAGGTGCGGTCCCTCCGGGACAACTGCAAGGGCGCCAGCAGCCACATGTGCATATTTGAATATATCTACTTCGCCCGGCCGGATTCGGTCCTCTGCGGTCAGTCCGTGCATGATGCCCGCCGCCTGGCGGGGCGCTTTCTGGCGAAGGAGCACCCGGTGGAGGCCGACGTGGTCATCGGCGTGCCGGATTCCGGTTTGGACGCCGCCATGGGCTACGCCGAGGAGTCCGGTATTCCCTACGGGGTAGGCCTGGTAAAAAACCGTTACATCGGCCGCACCTTTATCACCCCCGGCCAGCAGAGCCGGGAGCAGGCGGTGCGCATCAAGCTGGGGCCCCTGAAGAGCTGCGTGGAGGGCAGACGGGTCGTGATGGTGGACGATTCCATCGTCCGGGGCACCACCTCCCGCCAGATCGTCAATCTGCTGCGGGAGGCGGGGGCAAAAGAGGTCCACATGCGCTCCTCCGCGCCTCCTTTCATCGCGCCCTGCTATTTTGGCACCGATATCCCGGACAAGGAAAACCTGATCGCATGCAACTATTCCCCGGAGGAGATCCGGGCGATGATCGGCGCGGACAGCCTGGGCTTCCTGAGCCTGGACGCCCTGCACCAGATCGCCCCCGACGCCGCCTGCGGCTTCTGCGACGGCTGCTTTACCGGGAAATATCCCATCGACGTCTAGCGGAAGCCGCAGCGCGCCGAACGGGGCGTACAAGCGTTTTGCCGAAGGCAAAACCTTGGCGCAGGCGGAATTTACTTCCGCCGAGCAGGTAAGTTCAAAGGGGCCCCGCACAATGAAACATTGTGCGGGGAAGTTCTGCGGCGGCTGCTTTACCGGGAAATATCCCATCGAGGCCTGGCGGAAGCCGCAGCGCACGGCGCATGAATCGGGCCTTGACGCAGGGGCGGCGTGCATGTGCGCTCCGCCATGGAAGCGTGCAGATGACCAAGCTCCTGCGTTTGCAGCCGGCTTGTGCAAAAGTTGCATAAAGGATGGGCGGCTGTAGTGTCTGTCCCTGATATTTGCAACAAAGATGCGAAATCCTTCACAAATGCCTTGACAGAACACGCCGGAGGTCGTATACTCAAACCATCAGTTGCGAACGAAGGCGTTCCGACCCACAGGGCGGAGCGCCTTCTTTTTACAGATACCGCCGTATCTGCAAAAACGCCACATCAAACCGGTAATTTCAAGGATGAAAGGGGATACCCGCAATGGCGTACACCAAGGAAGACATCATTCGCATGGTAAAAGAAGAGGATATTGAATTTGTCCGTCTTCAGTTCACCGACATCTTCGGCCAGCTCAAGAATGTGGCCATCACCGCTTCCCAGATCGAGAAGGCGGTCAATAACCAGATCATGTTCGACGGTTCTTCCATCGAGGGCTTTGTGCGGATCGACGAGTCCGACCAATACCTGTATCCCGATCTGGACTCCTTCGTGGTCTTCCCCTGGCGGCCCCAGCACGGCAAGGTGGCCCGCCTGATCTGCGACGTGTACAATCCCGACGGCACCCCCTTCGTGGGCGACCCCCGCGGCGTGCTCAAGCGTGTGCTGGACAAGGCCAGGAAGATGGGCTACGACACCTTCAACGTTGGGCCCGAGGCCGAGTTCTTCCTGTTCCAGACCGACGACGAGGGCAAGCCCACCACCAAGACCAACGACGAGGCCGGCTATTTTGACCTGGGCCCGCTGGACCATGGCGAGGGCACCCGCCGCGAGATCTGCCTGGCCCTGGAGCAGATGGGATATGAGATCGAGGCCAGCCACCATGAGGTGGCCGAGGGCCAGCACGAGATCGACTTCAAGTACGCCCCTGCGCTGGAGTGCGCCGACAAGATCATGACCTTCAAGCTGGCGGTCAAGACGCTGGCGCAGAAGAACGGCCTGCACGCCACCTTCATGCCCAAGCCGATTTTCGGCGTGAACGGCAGCGGCATGCACACGAACATGTCCCTGTTCAAGGACGGAAAGAACATTTTCTTTGACGAGAAGGGCGACAAGAAGCTGTCGGACGACGCGCGCCATTTCATCGCGGGTCTGCTGGAGCACGTGAGCGGCATGACCGCCGTGCTCAATCCCCTCGTCAATTCCTACAAGCGTCTGGTACCCGGCTATGAAGCGCCGTGCTACACCGCGTGGTCGGCTTCCAACCGCTCGGCGCTGAT
>NZ_JALFGV010000104.1:0-7313 GCF_022777125.1 Lawsonibacter sp. | reverse complement strand
GGGATCGTAGCCGGCGGCCACCAGCAGCATCTTGGCGGCCTCGGCGCCGGTCACGTTGGCGGCGGGGTCGAAGCGGCCGTCGCCGCGGCCGGCGATGATGCCCAGGGTGAAGCAGTAGTTGATGTGGCCCTTGGCCCAGTTGTCGCCGATGTCGGTCAGCTTGCTGTCCACGCCGGAATACAGCTCGTTGTTGTCAACGCCCTGATTCATGATGACGGAGATCATCTTCGCCATCTCGTCGCGGCGCACGGTCCCCTCGGGATCATAGCTGCCGTCGGTCTTGCCGTCGATCACGCCCAGGGTGGTGAGCATGGAAACGGCGTCCTTGTTCACGATCTCATCGCGGTCGGTGAAATCGTTGTAGCTCACAGCGGAAGCGCCGACGACCATCATGCCGATCAGCATAACGGCGGCCAGAGCCAGGCTGAGAGCCCGTTTGAGGTTTCTCATCTGGAATTCCTCCTTCTAAATTTTAGAGTTCCGGGCCGTCATGCCTCGGGTTTGGCATTACTTACCAGCCAAGTATGACTCCCCTTGCCTCTGTGATGACTATAAATCATCTTCCGTCCCCCGTCAACCGCTTCGGGCCATTTGTAACAAAGCTGTAAAACAAGCCATGCCTTCCATTTATATATAATGTATGGCCGGGCGGATGCACGTCTGCGTACATCCAGGGCGGGCGGACAGGCCGCGGACGCTGGAATTTTTTTCGCGCCCCGGGAAACTTTCCGCCTTCGGCGCCGTCTAAATTTAAGGATAACTTAAGAACTTGTCACTGGATTGTAATTCCATACGCCCTGCCCGGGTGGTACAATGGCAAGCAGAGTACCGTGAATTAGGAGGAAGGAAACATGACGCAACAGCAAACCCCGGTTCTGGACCAGGTCGCGGCCGCCGCCGCTGCGCCGGCGACGCCGCCTGCAGCGCCCAGCGGCAAGCGCAAAAAGAAAAAACACAGCGTGGGCAAGATCATTCTGGCCATCGTCCTCATCGCCGCGGTGGTGATCGGATTGATCGCAGCCCTTTATTTCCTGGTGTTCAAAAAGGATGATTCCAAGGGTACCGCCATGACCGATTTTGTCAGCCGCGGTTCCATTCAGAGCGTGGTGGAGGGCAGCGGCTCCACCCGGGCCAAGGATTCGGCCACCGTCAGCCCCACCGCAGGCGGCACCATCCTGGAGCTGTATGTGCAGGAGGGCCAGCAGGTGACCGAGGGCGAGCAGCTTTACCGGATGGACGACACCGCCGCCCAGGAGGCGGTGACCGCCGCCCAGGAGACGGTGAACAAGTGCGCCAAGGACCTGCAGGCCATCTATGATTCGGCCAAGGATCTGACCATCTCCGCGCCGCACTCCGGCAAGCTGATGGAGGTGGCCGACCTGAAGGTCGGAAACACGGTGAACGCCGGGGACCCCATTGCCACGCTGGTCAACGACACCAAGCTGCGCCTGTCCCTTTACTATAACTATACATACGAAAACGAGATCAGCGTGGGGCAGGCCGTGCAGGTCTCCATCCCTTCCGTCATGTCTACGCTGAGCGGCAAGGTGGAGCAGATCAACAAGGTTCGCTTCATCTCCCCCGAGGGCGGCATCTATTTTGAGGTTGTCCTTGTCCTGGACAATCCCGGCACGCTTACCGAGGGGATGGACGCCTCGGCCGTCCTTACGGCTGCCGACGGCACCCCCATCTACCCCTATGAGAACGGGCAGTTCAAATATTACGAGACCACCAAGATCACCGCCAAGGTCAAGGGCCCCGTGGAGTACGCCGGGCTGCTCAACTATGCCGACGTGAAAGCGGGCCAGCTGCTGGTCCGGCTGGGCGCCGAGGACAATCAGGAGGAGATCTCCGCCAAGCAGGACGCCCTGAAGACCGCGCAGGAGAAGCTGGATACCGCCTTGAAGGAGCTGAGCAATTACAACGCAGTGGCCCCCATTTCAGGCACCGTCCTCTCCTGCAGCCTGAGCGAGGGCATGGAGGTCAGCTCCGGACAGGGCATCACCATCGCCGACACCAGCGTCATGACCGTGGATATCAACATCGATGAGCGGAATATCGGCTACGTCAAGACGGGTATGATGGTCAATATCGACCAGTACGGCACCCCCTATATGGGGATCGTGGAGAGCGTCTCCCTGACCGCCAAGGGCGAAAACGGCGTAGCCTCCTTCCCCGCCGTGGTCAAGGTGGACAATCCCGACGGCAGCCTCATGACCGGCATGTACGTCAACTATTCCTTCGTCGCCAGCCAGTCCGACGACTGCCTGACCGTGCCCGTCCAGGCGGTCAAGTACGTCAGCTTTGCCGGGATCGAAGGCTTCGGCGGCACAAACGGCGACGGTATGACAAGCGGTACGGATGGGATGGGCGACGGAGCCATCGCAGACGACGGAGCCGTTGTGGACGAGGAAGCGGGCGGCGACGCCGAGGCCGCGCCCCAGTCCTACGCCGGCGGCGCTTCCGCCAAACCGCTCATGGCGGTGGCCGTGCCCATGCCTGCGGGCGGCGGCTCCTCCGGCAGCTACGCCGGCGTCAGCGACGACGGCACCGGCACCATCGTCTTCGTCCGTTCCGAGCAGATGCCGGAAAACGGCATTGCCGAGCCGGACCCCTCTTGGGAGTGCCCTGAGGGCTTCTGGGCCGTACCGGTGGAGGTGGGCCTTGCCGACACCACCCGCGTGGAGATCATCAGCGGCCTGAACGAGGGCGACGAAGTCTTCATCGGCTATGAGACCCAGCAGGCCGACAGTTGGGGTTGACGCGATGCTCATAGATGTAAAAAACCTCTTCAAGATTTATAACGAGGGGGAAGAGAGCGAGGTGCGGGCCCTGGACGGGGTCTCCCTGCGCATCGACCGGGGCGAGTTCGTGGCCATCATCGGGGCGTCCGGCTCCGGCAAATCCACCCTGATGAACATCCTCGGCTGCCTGGATATCCCCACCTACGGGGACTATCATCTGGATGGGGTGGATGTGACCGAGCTGACCGACCGGCAGCTGGCCCACGTGCGCAACAAGCAGATCGGCTTCATCTTTCAGGGGTTTAACCTGATCCCCGCCCTCAACGCCTGGGAAAACGTGGAGCTGCCCCTGATCTATCAGGGGATGTCTCCCTCCCTGCGCTCGGAACGGGCGGAGGAAGCGCTGGAGAAGGTGGGCCTGGCGGACCGCTCCCGCCACAAGCCGACCGAGATGTCCGGCGGCCAGCAGCAGCGGGTGGCCATCGCCCGCGCCATTGCCACCCACCCGCCGATCATCATGGCCGACGAACCGACCGGCGCCCTGGACTCCCGGACCGGCAAGCACGTACTGGAGATCCTGCACCGGCTCCACGCGGACGGCTCCACCATCATTCTCATCACCCATGACAACGGCATTGCCGCCACCGCCGAGCGGATCATCCGCATCTCGGACGGCCGGATCCTCTATGACGGGGACAGAGAGGGGGCCTTCCAGTGAATCTGAATCAAGCCTTCAAGATCGCGGCCAAATCCATCGCGGCCAAGAAGGGCCGCTCGGCCCTGACCATGCTGGGCGTCATCATCGGCCTGGCTGCGGTCATCATCCTGGTGTCCTACGCCCAGGGGCAGAATCAGCAGATGCGGGCCTATTATGAGAGCCTGGGCACCAACGTTATCAATATCGAGGCCAGCTCCTGGAACAGCCAGGGAATCTCCGACGCGCTCTACAATTACTGCATGGAGCTGGACGAATACGTTCTGGGCGTTACGCCCAACATCCAGATGTACAACCAGACGGTGGTCAAATACGGCGCCAAGACCCTGGACAACTATCAAACCAGCTGGGAGGAGAGCCCTCAGGTCGTGATGGGCAACCAGCAGTTTGCGCTGTGCAATAACCTTACGGTGGCCAAAGGCCGGGACCTGTCCTATCTGGATATCCAAAAGTACAGCCAGGTCTGCGTGCTGGGCTCCAAAATGGCCAGCATGCTCTTCAACTACGCCGACCCCATCGGCAAGACGATCACCATCAACGGCACGCCCTTCGAGGTGGTGGGCGTGTTCGAAGAGAAGGACCCCAACAATTACAGCGGCGTGGACCGCTATATCCTGGTGCCCTACACCATGACGCGCCTGCTCAACAGCAGCACCTCCTGGAGTTCCTTTGTGGCCAAGGCGAAGGATTCCGCCTCCACCACCCGGGCCATCACCCTGCTGGACGGCTTTTTGAAGGGCCTGATCGGGGAGAACGGCTACTACTATGTCCAGACCCCCAACCAGTGGCAGGAGCAGGGGGAGGCGCAGGATAAGCTGCAGCAGCGCTTTCTGGGCGGCATCGCAGCCATCTCCCTGGCGGTGGGCGGCATCGGCATCATGAACATCATGCTGGTCACCGTTACCGAGCGCACCCGCGAGATCGGCATCCGCAAGGCCATCGGGGCTGAGCGGCGCAGCATCATCGCCCAGTTTTTGATCGAGGCCTGCATGATCTGCGGGATCGGCGGTATTTTTGGTATCGCGGCGGGCTATATCGGCACGCTTATTGTTGGCAAGCTATCGTTCAATATGATATTATGGCCAAGCGTGGGGGTCACCGTTGGCGCGTTCTTCATCTCGGTTGCGCTGGGCGTGATCTTCGGCCTGTACCCCGCCATTAAGGCCTCCGGCCTCCAGCCGGTGGTGGCCCTGCGTGCGGAATAAAGGAGAGAGTGGAATGAGAAAACTGAAACGACTGATCGCCTGCCTGCTGACGGCGGCCATCCTGGCCGGTCTTTTGGCGGCCTTGCCCGCTTCCGCCGCAGGCGCCGGCAGCTTTTACGACATTACCGATGAAGCGACCGCCAACGCCGCGGAGGTACTGCGCCTGCTGGGCGTGGTGAACGGTACCGGCGGCGGCGCGTTCCGGCCTGCGGGCACGCTGACCCGGGCCGAATTCTGCAAAATGACCATTGAGATCATGGGCCTGGGCGGCGAGGAGCCCGCCCAGCGCAACCGCACCATTTTCCAGGATGTGGGCCCCTCCCACTGGGCCCGCGGCTATGTAAACCTGGCCTCCACCACCACCCTGGGCGGCGGGGAAGACAAGGCGGGTACCCGCCTTATCATGGGCGTGGGAGACGGCACCTTCCGTCCCGACCGCGCCATCACGTACGGCGAGGCGGTCACCATCCTCATGCGGGTGTTAGGCTACGGCAGCGGCGATGTGGCCTCCGGCGCCTACTGGTACGACGGCTATGTGGCCGTGGCGCGGTCTTCCGGCCTTTCCGACGGTCTGAGCCTCTCCGGCTCCTCCACCATTACCCGCGGTCAGGCGGCCCTGCTGTTTTATAACCTGCTCTTTACCAGTCCCAAGGGCAGCACGGAACTCTATCTGAAGCAGCTGGGCGGCGAGCTGACCGGCAGCCTGGTCATCCTGTCCACGGACGCGGTGGCGGAGGACGGCACGACCGGCTCCGTGATGACCTCCGCCGGCACCTACAAGACCGACCACAAGGGCTTTGACGGCAGCCTCAACGGTACCCGCGGCAAGCTGCTGCTGGATCGCTCCCAAAAACTGCTGGCCATCCTGCCGGATGAGGACAGCACCTTCCGCACCGCCACCATAATGGGCAGCCCCCAGGCCAATTCCATCCCTCTTCTGGGCGATGAGACGGTATCCGTCAAGCTGACCACGGCGGTTTACCAGAGCGACAGCAGCGAACCCACGAGCTATGAAAAGATCTGGACCGGCCTGCGCACCGGCGCCAACCTGGTCCTGTGCTACAACGGCTCCGGCAAGCTGGACTACCTCTACCTCCGCTCCTCCAGCGACGCGGTGAACGAGGACAACGCACTGGTGGCGAAGAACAAGCCCAACGGCGCCACCAATCCCTTTGCCTCCCTGGTGACCGGCTCCGGCGATTACCAGATTTATAAAAACGGCGTCCCTGCCGCAGTGTCTGATCTGCAACAGTATGACGTAGCCACCTATGACGGCGGCTCCAACACGCTGTTCGTTTCCGACCTGAAGCTCACGGGCATCTACGAGGACGTCTATCCCAACACGGCGGCGCCTTCCACCATCACGGTGCTGGGCACTCCGTTCACCGTGCTGCCCAGTGCGGTGCAGGATCTGAGTACGTTCCAGGTCGGCGACCGGCTGACCCTGCTGTTGACCTCCACAGGCCAGGTGGCCGGAGCGGTGCCTACTTCTGTGGCAAAGTCCAATGCGGTGGGTGTGGCCGACGTTGCCTCCAAAGACAATGTGACCATCGAGCTGTTGGACGGTGTGATCAAGATCACCGGCAAGACTCAGTATACCGAGCCGGCCGCCCAGAAGCTCAACGGCAGTCTGGTGACGGTCTCCTCCGCCGAGCGGGGCTATCTGAGCCTGACCAAGGTCCAGGGCAAGGCGGCCGCCGCCCCGCTGGATCTGACGAAAAACACGCTGGGGACCAAGGACCTCTCCGCAGGCATCCGCTTCTTCGAACAGGTCGGCAACGGCAAGCTGGCTGAGATCGAGCGCAGCGACATTGCCCTGACCAGGATCCCCGCCGCTCAGATCACCTACGTGGGCTACGACTGGGCCGGCCGCGTAGACAAGGTAGTGCTGAACGATGTGACCGGCGACCGCTACGAGTACGGTCTGATCTACTACCAGCCTGCCGGTATGTATGACGAAAAGACCTGGAGCACGGAGCAGAATGACTATGTCACCACCAGTACTTACCGCAACGGCACCATCCGGGTCACCAACGGCAGCGGTGAGCTCTCCTATGTGGTCGGAAGCGTGGCCGGCGCCAAGAGCGGCTATATGGGCGGCATCGCAGGCTCCATGGATCAGGTGGACGACCATCAGATGCTGGCGGGCTTTGCCGCACTGCAGTCCGTCACCGGCCTGCGCCGCGCTCAATTCGACGCCGAGGCCATGACTCTCACCACCAACAGCATGATCCTCCCCATCTCCAACCAGGTACAGATCTATAATGAGGCTACCAAGACCTGGTACACCGCCAAGGACGGCGGCCATCCGGAAAACCTGCAGCAGGCTCTGGCATTCTCCGATGATCTGAGCGTCTATTATGATAAGACGCCGGAGACAGGCGGCAAGGTCCGTATCATCGTCATCAAGTAAGCATACACAGCAGCGACGGCGCAGGCATTTTGCCTGCGCCGTCGCTGCTTGTCGAAAAGGCCTCGCAGTGTTCGCGCTCACTGGCGCTAATTCAGTCCAATCCTTTTTCTCCGGCGACTTGTGCGTCGGAGAAAACACTTCTCGGTCTGTAAGTGTGCGAACTGTCCGCCTGCAGCGGACAGCGAGTGCGCGCAACAGGCCGCAGCTCTTTCGAAAAAGTGGCAAAGCCACTTTTT
>NZ_JALFGV010000090.1:0-10230 GCF_022777125.1 Lawsonibacter sp. | reverse complement strand
CAGAAGGCTGTCTATTGCCGGGATCTGGTGCGCTTGACAAAGGAGGGCTACACGGTGGTCTGCCCAGACTATAGGCTGGTGAGCCAGTCCATTTTTCCTGCCTGCATTCATGATGTCAAGGGCGTGGTCCGCTTTCTGAAGGCCAACGGGGAGAAGTACAACATCGATCCAAACCGCATCGGCGCCCTGGGCAATTCCGCCGGGGGCTGCCTGGCTTCCATGCTGGCCCTCAGCGCAAACTGCAGGGAGCTGGAGGGGGAGGTGGGCGGCAACCTGGAGTATGACAGCTCCATCAAGGCTGCGGCCATCTTCTATGCGCCCGCGGATCTGTGTCAGAGTATCCGCACCAGCGCAGCCGCCCTGTCCGGCCCTCCAAAAGATCTGATCGGGACGGAGATCGAGAACGTGGGCAACGACAACGCCGGCATCATCCCGGCTCTGATCGTGGGCTACACCGGCCCGGGGCGGAGCCTTTTTACCTTAAACCAGGTTCTGGAGCGCAATGATCCCGGGGACCCGGACTGGCATTTTATCGAGCTGACTAGGAAGTGCAGCCCGGTTACCTACGCCGGCGCGGACTGTCCGCCGGTGGCGATCTTCCAGGGCGGCCGCGATACCATTGTGGAGCCGGATCAGAGCGAGATTCTGTACCACGCCTTGGTGAAGGCGGGAGCGGACGCCACCTTTGTGGCCTGCTCCGGCGGCGGGCACGGTCCCTCCCTGGGGGAGGAGATCGACCAGTTTGCCTACAATTTTCTGAAAAAAAGGCTGTGACAGGAGGGGGAAACCATGAAAGAGGCCAACGGATTTTACATGTATGTGTCCACCAGGGCCTGCTATGACCCGGCCAAAACAATTTTCGTCTTCGCACCCGGGGAGATGGCGGCGGACTTGTCCCTGGCGGAGCAGTTTGCCCGGAAGTCAGGCTGGCAGGCGTTGTCCGAATACGATGGGGCGGTGCTGATTCTCCCTCTGGCTCCGGAGGGATGGAACGCACAGTCCCATTCCCTGCCGGGCTTAATTTATGACCGGGTTTGCGGCCAGGTGGGGAGCCGCAACGGCAAGAGTCTGTTTGGCCGGGAAGGAAAGCTCTGGTGCTGGGAGACCATGCTCTACCTGGTTGGGTATGAGGACGGGGCGGTATTTGCCGGAAATTGTGCGGTGGCGGAACCGAACCGCTTTGCCGCGGCTGCTCTGATCGGGGGAGCACCGGATGGCTATTCGGCAGGGGCGTTTCCCTCCAGCCATTGGCTGGTGCGCCATGTGAGCAGTGACTACGCGAAACGCAACGATCAGATTCCCAGCAGCCTCTGGCTGATCGGCGCACCCGAGACGGCTGTCCGGCAGGCTCTGGAATATTTCGGAAGATCGGGCGGCCTTGGCCGGCTGCCCGGACAGGTATCCATGGGAGCGCTGAAGGCCAGCTGCTATGAGAATGAGGCCAACCCGGCTCAGCGTCTGCTGCTGTCAAAGGAGACCGGGATCACCGGCCTATCCCTGGCCCACACCATTCTCGAGGAATATTTTGAGCACACCATCCGATGGAAGGACGGGCCGGACGGGACTTTGGGCTTGCATCTGGGGCGCAGCGGATTTTACCAGACCCCACGGTTTGTCCACCATTCGGTCACAGTGGGCTGTCTGGAATATGCCTGTTCCCTCCATTTCCCTGACGGCTGTCCGGCGGACAGGGTGAAAGGGCTGCCGATTCTGTTCAGTGTACATGGCAGAGGGGAGCCGGTATGGCTCTTCGCTGAAAAGAACGGATGGGACGTGCTGGCGGACGAGACTCGGGCCTTTGTCCTGGTGTGCCCGGACTCCCCGGGAAACATCTGGCAGCTGGAGCGGGACGGACAGGTCTTTGGGGCCATGATTGACCGGCTTTGCGCGGATTACGGCCTGGACCGTACCAGGGTATATCTGACCGGATTCTCCAACGGTGGCGCCATCACAAGGGAGGTGGGGACCGCTTTTCCCGAACTGTTTGCAGCCATTGCCCCCAGCAACGCCCCTGTCGACGCGCCAGGACTGGCGGCGGACAGCCCTGTCTCGCCGGGACTGCTTCGCTCCGGGTATGAGCTGCCCTACTGGGTGTGCGTGGGGGACAATGACCCCGCAGCGGGCACGGATGTGGACGAACAGCTGGAGGTCATGCTGGCGGTCAATGGCTGCCAGGCGCGGGCCGGCGCCGGTTTTACCACCCGCTTTGCGCCCGATGAAATCCGCACCGGTGAGAACTATTACACCTCCGCCCGCGGATATGCCCAGGGGGAGCGGTTCAGAACTCTGGTCTACTGTGGACGGGACGGGCTGCCGCGGGTGGGATACACCGTGATGAAGAATATGCCCCACGGGGCGATCTGTGAGCAGAGCCGGGCTGCCTGGGAGTTTCTGCGGCATTTTCGCCGGCCTGCAGGCAGCAGGCAAATTGAATATCTGCCGGATTAATCGGTTTCATTTAAATATCTCCACAGGGTTGTCCGTCCAATGCCAAGTCTTTTGGCAGCCAGTGTCTGGTTGCCGCCGCATTGGGAGAGGACAACCTTTACAATTTCCCGGGTCATTTCGCCAAGAGGCCGGTTGTAGTCAAACAGGTCGGCGGTGGTGGGCACATACTGCCGCTTCTCCTTCTCGATGACCTCAAACACCGTGTCACGCTGAATGTAAGCGGTGGAAGTGAGCATGACCAGCTCCGCCAATACCCGCTTTAACTGCATGAAATTGTCCGGCCACCGGTAGCTCATGAGCAGGGCCAGAGCCTCGGGGGTAAACCCTACGATCTGTTTGGACATCTCCACATTCATGGCGTTCAGATACAGGTTGGAGGAACCCTGAATATCGTCGGTCAGTTCCCGAAGCGGCGGCATGTAGACGGTGGTGCAGGGCAGATAGTCGATAAAGTTTCTGGACGGATCCGGCAGGTCCCGATCCAGTGTTTGGGAGCAGGAGAGAATAATTCTATTCCGCTTGTGGGCATTTGTGTCCACCAGAAAGGACAGCAGCAGCTCCTGCTGATGTCTGGACAGTGCCTGGAGGTTGCTGATAAAAATGGTGTTGTTCTTGTCGTTGAGGGGCGAATTGTAATTGCTGATGATATAGTTCCACGTCCGCTCGTTAAGCACCTGGCAGTCGATGGTGATATAAGGATATCTCTGCATGGAGCTCTCCAAATAGAGTTTGGCGGCCAGCTGGTTTTTTCCGGAGCCACGCTCACCCAGAATCATCACCGGAAGCGTGGTCTGGTTGATCATGCGGATTTTCTCTTCCATCAGCCTTGCGCTGGAGGTCAGGGAATAAAAGCTGCTGGAATACATGACGGAGACTTCTGTACAGGTGGAAAAGCGGATACCGTGCTTGCTTCCGCCAACCGGAAACGGATTCTGCTCCAGGCAGAAGATATAGCAGGGTTCCTCCAGGAACGTGGTTTCCTCTGCCGAGATGGAATAGAGCCTATTTTCAATCATGTGAAAGGCTTTGGCCGACATGGAGTGAGGGGACTCAGCCAGCTTTTTTAAATATCCGGTGACGGACGAGATATTTTTCTCATTGTAGGTGGAAAACAGGATAGAGCCGTCCTGTTTCATGATGACTGTTTTCATGCCCTGCATATCCAGGGCCCTGGTGAACAGGCGGCCGCGGGCTTTTGTCTCTGCCAACACCCGGCACATATTGATGGAATAATCAATGGCGATATCGATGCTTTCCGGCCCGGACAGGATCAGGATGGGCTCCACCCCCGCTTCCCGTGCCATCATCTCGGTGATCACATCGCACAGGATAAAATTGCAGCCTCCGGCCTTGAGCTCTTTTAAGACAGGGTCCAGTTCGTCCGGGCTGTGGATGGTAATGATGTTCATGCGATAATTCATCATCTCGCAGAGCACATGGGCCGGCTGAGTGACAGTGGGGTAACCCACCACGGCGTATGCCTCCGTCAGGTTTCCCACCAGCAGGATCGCGCGCAGGATGTCATTGATGGACAGAGTGATCTCAATGACGGGTATGGAAGCGATTTTCCGGATCAGCTCAGCGGTCCCGCCCCGGGAGATCAGGATATCAAAGCCCTCGTTCATATGCTGCAGGGCCAGCTGGGCCCCGTCCTCCAGGTTTCCCGTGTAGACAACCATTTCTATATCTTCGTATTTTGCCGCCTCTGTGACCATGGCGTTTTTTAAATTCTCATAGGGCGCAATTCCCAGTATCCGATATTTTCTTTCCATAAACATGTTCCCCTTTCCAAAATGACGATTTAAATTGTTTCATTATGAAAATATAGTACCATAAAGAGAAAATATATACAATAATGTTTCAAATAAGAACAAAAAATAAACTGTTTTTATTTGAAACCTTTTGCGAAAAGCGATATCCTATAACTACAGAAAGCGATTAAATAAAGTGTTCCAAATTGAAACATAAAAGACAGCAGGAGGTGAAACAGTGACTGAATTGATGATCATCGCGGATGATTTCACAGGCGCTCTGGACGCGGGGGTTCATTTCGCGGAGAGAGGGATCGGAACCAGAGTGATTGTCAGCCTGGACCATGACAGAAGCTGGGAGGAAGGGATCAGGTCCGGGGAGACCACGGTGCTGGTCATTGACGCAGAGACCAGACATGTGTCCCCTGACCAGGCGTACCGCAAGGTGTTCGCAGTTGCAAAGGACGCCAGGGAGGCGGGAATTCCCTATATTTATAAGAAAACGGATTCAGCGCTTCGGGGAAACATTGGCAGTGAGCTGGAGGCCGCCTACCGCGCGGCCGGTGAACCATTCCTAAGTTTTGTCCCCGCCTTGCCGCAGATGAATCGGATTACCAGAGGCGGCAGACAGTATATCGACGGAGTGCCGGTCAGCAAGAGCGTGTTTGGCCGGGATCCCTTTGAGCCGGTCACCAAGGATTCGGTGAAGGATATTATCCGCCTGCAAAGCGAAATTCCTGTCATTGAGACTCACGGCGAGGCGCGGCCGGGCCCGGGGCAAGCGGGAATCGTGGTGTACGACGCAACAACCGAGGCGGATATCAGGAGAATTGGAGCGGATTTAACCGTAACAGGGCAGAACCGCCTGATGGCGGGATGTGCGGGGTTTGCGGCGATTCTGCCTGATCTTCTGGGCCTGAAGCGCCAGGAGCCGGAGACGGCGGCGCTGGAGCGCAGATTGTTTGTGATCTGCGGCAGCGTGAATCCGATTACCAGGAGGCAGCTTGACTGGGGAGAGCGGGTGGGATATCCGCGAATCTACATGGCGGCTGAGGAAAAGCTGAATCCGGAGTTCTGGAGGTCGGAGCAGGGAGCCGGCCTGACACGCCGGATGACACAGGAGAGCAGTGAAAATGACTGCGTGATTCTGGACACCAATGACCGTGAGAGCGAGCGGAACACTCTGGAGTACGCCAGGGAATTGGGCATGGACACCGGACAGGTGCGCAGCAGAATCCCGGAAACGTTGGGCATTATTTTGAAGAATATGCTGGATTGCGGGCTCCATGCCGTTATACTGGTGACAGGGGGAGATACGCTTCTGGGATTTATGAAGGAGATCCGGCAGTGGGAGCTGCAGCCGATCCGGCAGGTCCGGCCGGGCTGCGTGCTGACAAAGCTGTACTACTGCGGCCGGGAACATCACATCATCACCAAATCCGGCGGTTTCGGGGAAGAGAACCTGCTGTCGGAGTTAACGGAAGAATTAAAAGGAAAATAGAGTGAAAGGCGAAGAAAATGGGATATCAGATTAAAATTCCATCCTGCGTGTATGCGGGTGTGGGAAGTATCGAGGAAATTGGGACGATTTTAAAGCAGGAGTCGTCAAAGAAGGCTCTGGTATTTACTGATAAGGGAGTGGCCGGAGCCGGGCTTTTGGATAAGCTGACGGCCGTGCTGGAGCGTACAGGCGTGGAATACAAGGTGTTCGACGGGCTGAATCCGGAACCCGCTTACACCGATGCGGAGAAGGTTGTGGAGCAGATGAACCGGGAGGATGGAGACATCATCATCGCTATCGGCGGCGGCAGCGTCATGGACGCGGCCAAGCTCTGCTCCCTGTTAAAAGGCTCCTCCTGCACTGTGACGGACCTTCTGACGGATCCGCTGTTGGCGTCAAAGCAGATGAAAACCATCATGATACCTACCACCTGCGGGACCGGCTCCGAGGCAACCTGTAATGCCATCGTAGCGATCCCGGAGGAACAGTCCAAAAAGGGCATTGTGAATGCGGAGATGATACCGGATTACGTAATCCTGGACGCACAGATGATCGCGGGCCTTCCGGCCTCCATCGTGGCAGCTACAGGCGTGGATGCCCTGGCCCATGTGGTGGAGTGCTTCACCTCAAAGAAAGCGACTCCCTTAAGCGACACGTACGCGGCGGCAGGCGCAAAGCTGATCTTCAGGAATATTGAGGAGGCGTACAGAAATCCCGGTGACATGGAGGCCAGAAGCAACATGATGCTGGGCGCCTTTTACGGCGGAGTGGCCATTACCGGCAGCGGCACAACCGCGGTCCACGCCTTAAGCTATCCCCTGGGCGGAAAATACCATATCCCCCACGGCGTGTCCAACGCAATCCTGTTCGCCCATGTGATGGCGTTCAATAAGGACGCCTGCGCCGGCCGGCTGGGGGTACTCTGCGACGCGGTATATCCGGAGCGCGCGGCTCTTGGAACAGAGGGGAAGGCGGATTACATGATCGGGCGGATCGCCGCAATCGTTGAGAACACGGAGATTCCCATCCATTTAAATGCCTTTGGTGTGAAAATGGCGGACCTGGATTTACTGGTGGATGCAGGCAGTAAACAGCAGAGACTGCTGGTGAACAACAGGAAGAAGCTGAGTCTGGAGGACATTCGCGCCATTTATTTAAAAGTGTTGAAGGAGGAGTAGAAAGTGACTGAGATCAAGGGAATTATCGCGGCAATGCAGACCGCCATGCATGAGGACGGCAGTATCAATGAGGCGGAGCAGCGCAGACAGATCAACCGGCAGATCGCCGCAGGCGTGGACGCAGTGTTCTGTCTGGGGACCAACGGCGAGTTTTACATCATGTCCATGGAGGAGAAGATCCGTGTGATGGAGATTTTTGTGGACGAGGTAAAGGGCCGCGTTCCGGTGTACGCCGGCACCGGCTGTATCAGCACGGAGGAGACGGTGGCTTTGTCCAGAAAGGCCCGGGAAATCGGCGTGGATGTACTCTCGGTAATCACGCCCTACTTCGCGGCGATCAGCCAGGAGGAGCTGTATCAGCACTACGCCCAGGTGGCAGGTTCGGTGGACCTTCCGGTGGTGATGTACAACATTCCGGCGAGAACAGGCGCCTCCCTGGCACCGGCCACTGTAAAGCGCCTGGCGGGTGAGTTCGCCAACATTGCCGGAGTGAAGGATTCCAGCGGCAATTTTAACAATATACTGCAGTATATCCAGGAAACGGAGGGCATGGACTTTTCGGTTCTCTCCGGCAACGACGCTCTGATCCTGTGGACTCTTTTAGCAGGCGGCAAGGGCGGCATTACAGCCATCGCCAACATCCTTCCCACCGTCATGGTGGACATCTACCAGAACTATTTAAAAGGCGATATGGAGAAGGCCAGGGAAGCGCAGAACGCCATTTCCAGGATCCGTGAGTGCTTCAAATACGGCAATCCCAACTCCGTTGTCAAGTGTGCGACCAATCTGATCGGCCAGCCGGTGGGACCGTGCCGCAAGCCCTTCGGCATCCTGCCCCAGGACGCGGTGGAGGGGATCAGGGAAACTATTGACAACTACTATGGGGAGTATAAAAACAAATAACCGTGCAGGAAAGGGGAATGGCATCTATGAAAATAATCGGAATTACCATGGGAGATCCGGCCAGCATCGGCCCGGAGATTACTGCAAAGGCATTATCGGATCCGTCGGTCTATGAGCGCTGCAAACCGCTGGTTGTGGGCGATGTCCCGGTGATGGAGGAGGCGCTGAAGATAACCGGCCTCTCCGGCAAGCTCAAAATACATACCATCGGGGATGTGAGTGAGGCGCTGTTTGAGTACGGTACCATCGACGTCTGCCACATGGGTATGGTTGATATGGACAAGCTCCAGCGGGGGAAGGTCTCCGCGATGGCCGGAAACGCGGCCTTCCAGTATGTGAAAAAAGTCATCGGGCTGGCCATGGATCACAAGATTGACGCTACGGTGACCAATGCGCTGAACAAGGAAGCCATGAATCTGGCCGGCCATCATTACTCCGGCCATACCGAAATCTACGCCGATTACACAGGAACCAGGAAGTACACCATGATGTTGGCCCACGAGAATCTGAGAGTGGTCCACGTGTCCACCCATGTTTCCCTGAGAGAGGCTTGCGACCGCGTAAAAAAGGACCGTATCCTGGAGGTGATCCGCATCGCCCACCAAGCCTGCCGCCGGCTGGGTATTTTCCAGCCGAAGATCGGCGTGGCCGGCTTAAATCCTCACAGCGGGGAGAACGGCATGTTCGGAAGGGAAGAGATTGAGGAGATTACGCCGGCAATTCAGGCGGCGAGAGACGAGGGTATCCAGGCAGACGGACCGGTTCCGCCGGACACCGTGTTCTCCAAGGCAAGGGGCGGCTGGTATGACATCGTTGTGGCCATGTACCATGACCAGGGGCATATCCCCTTAAAGGTGGTGGGCTTTGTCTACAACCAGGAGGAACAGAAATGGGATGCAGTGGCCGGAGTGAACATTACGCTTGGTCTGCCCATCATCCGCGCTTCCGTGGATCACGGAACCGCCTTTGACCAGGCTGGCACAGGCCTTGCCAGCGAGCTCAGCCTGACCAATGCCATGGATTACGCAATCCGCATGGCTGAAACAGAGGAAATGGAATAGATACAGCACAAAAGGAAGGGGAAGAACAATGGAATACGCAAAATTGCCGGGATTGACACCGGACGGAACGATGTATTGGAATGAGGAGATGGGGACTATGGAGGCGGTGCTTCCTCCGGGAGGTTACAAGACCGCCCACGGCCCGGGGCTTTTGGAGCTGGAGAACGGGGATCTGCTGTGCGTCTGGTTTGCGGGCTCCTTTGAGGGAAATGCAGATGTAAATGTCATCTGTGCGAGGCTCAAAAAGGGCTCAAGCCGGTGGGAGGAGCCGGTTTTAGTCTCCCACGATCCGGACAGAAGCGAGCAGAATCCGTCCCTGTTTGCCGGCCCCGACGGGAAAGTGTGGGCTATGTACACTTCCCAGCTGTCCCGAGTGGAAGGCAAGGACAACATGCAGTTTACCTCTGTGATCCGCTGTCAGAAGAGCGCGGATGGGGGAGAGACCTGGAGCGATTACGAGACCGTATTTCCGGAGGAGGGCAGCTTCTGCAGACAACCCATCCAGGTGCTGGAGAGTGGACGCTGGATTTTCGGTAACTGGATCTGTACCGACTCCGAGCTGGGCCTGACAGGTGATCCCACCGCATTCCGCATTTCCGATGACCAGGGAAAGACCTGGAAAACCGTGGATATGCCGGAGAGCAACGGCGCGGTTCACGCCAATGTGGTGGAGCTGGAGCCGGGACATCTGGCTGCGTTCATGAGAAGCCGCGCGGCCGACCATATCTACCGAAGCGAATCCATGGACAACGGAGATACCTGGACTGCACCGGTGCCCACCGTTCTGCCCAACAACAATTCCAGCATCAGTGCGGTCAAGCTGAAGAGCGGCAGAATCGCCGTTGCCTACAACCCTACCTGCACACCCTGCCCGACACCCGGCGTGGCTTCCTGGCCGGGTCTGCGCTGCCCGGTAGCCGTTGCGCTGTCCGAGGACGGCGGCCTTACCTTCCCCATGATCCGCTATATGGAACGGGGCGAGGGGTACATGGGTGCTGAGAACAAGACGAACAACAGACAGTATGAATACCCATACATCATGCAGGGCGCGGACGGCAGGCTTCACCTGGCATTTGCCTACAAGGACCGTCTCAGCGTGAAGTACATGAGCTTCACGGAGGAAGATGTTATGGGCAAAAAGCGCGAGACAGTGGGCCTCTACAACCCTACCTCGGCAAAGGTCCGGTAAGAAGCAGGCCAAAAACATAGGAGAAGGAGAAAAATAAAATGACAACCCAAATGATTCTTGCTCTTGCAATCCTGATTGTTATGATTACGCTGATCTTGTTTGACGTACTTCCCTTCGGCGCGCCGCCCCTTCTGGCGTGCATGCTGCTGGTGGCCACCGGTCTGTCTACCGTATCCGAGGCCTTCGCGGGTTTCGCCCA
>NZ_JALFGV010000084.1:0-31737 GCF_022777125.1 Lawsonibacter sp. | reverse complement strand
GGAAATGACGGAGCTTCCTTTCCTTCCGTCGTCTGCGGACGACTCAACTCTGCCAGGCTCTTCTCCAGGAGGGTTTTTGACAGCCACAGGGCGGGGGAGCTTTGCTCCCCCGCCCTGAGTCCTGTCTGGCGATCGTATGTCTGTTCAGCAGCCGCAGTTGTTGTTGCAGCCGCAGCCACAGTTGTTGTTGCAGCCACAGCCGCCCCAGTTGCCGCCCCAGCCGCCGCCGCCGCAGCAGCACAGAACGATCAGGATGATGATGATCCACAGGCAGCTGCCGCCGCCCCAGCCACAACCGTTATTGCACCCCATGATTGAGTACCTCCTGGTTTCAAAGTAGAAACCTGGGCGCGGGGCGGCGGTGCGCCGCGTCTTCCGGCCCGGTCTCACTTCATTCTATGCATCCGGTACCAGGGGGTGCAAACGCTTATTCCAATTCGAATGCGCCGGTATAGAGCTGGTAGTAAAGCCCATGCTGGGCAATCAGATCGTCATGGCCGCCCCGCTCCACGATACGGCCGTGGTCCAGCACCATAATGGCGTCGGAGTTGCGCACCGTGGACAGGCGGTGGGCGATAACGAAGACTGTGCGCCCGCACATCAGAGAGTCCATCCCCTGCTGAACGATGGACTCGGTACGGGTATCGATGGAGGAGGTGGCCTCGTCCAGGATCATCACCGGCGGGTCGGCCACGGCGCAGCGGGCAATGGCCAGCAGCTGCCGCTGGCCCTGGGACAGATTGGCCCCGTTTCCGGTCAGCAGCGTGTCGTATCCCTGGGGCAGGCGGCGGATGAAATCGTCCGCGCCCGCCAGCTGGGCGGCGGCCTCCACCTCCTCGTCGGTGGCCTGCAGATTGCCGTAGCGGATATTCTCCCGCACCGTTCCGGTAAACAGGTTGGTCTCCTGGAGCACGATGCCCAGGCTCCGGCGCAGATCGCTTTTCCGGATCTTGTTGATATTGATGCCGTCGTAACGGATCTTGCCGTCGGCGATATCGTAAAAGCGGTTGATGAGGTTGGTGATGGTGGTCTTCCCCGCGCCGGTGGCCCCCACGAAGGCCAGCTTCTGGCCGGGCTTTGCAAAAAGGGAGATATCGTGGAGGATGGGCTTGCCGGCCTCGTACTCGAAGTCCACATCAAAAAAGCGCACGTCGCCGGTGAGCCTAGTATAGGCAAAGCCCCCCTCCTTCTGCGGAACCTTCCAGGCCCACAGATTCGTGCGCTGGCCGCTCTCACCCAGCTCCCCCGCCTGATCGTAGGCCGCGTTCACCAGGGTGACCGTGCCCTCGTCCCGCTCGCTCTCCTCATCCATCAGCGCGAAGATCCGCCCCGCGCCCGCAAGGGCCATGACGACCGAGTTGAGCTGCTGGGAGATCTGGCTGATGGGCTGGGAAAAGCTTTTGGACAGCTGGAGGAAGGACGCGATGACGCCCAGCGTGACGCCGCCGCCTACGCCGCCCAGCGCCATCAGCCCGCCCGCCATGGCCACGATCACATACTGGATGTTGCCGATATTGACCATGATGGGCATGAGGATATTGGCGTATTTGTTGGCCATGTCGGCGCTTTCGAACAAAGCGTCGTTGACCCGGTCAAAGCCCTCCTGGGCCTTCTGCTCATGGCAGAAGACCTTGACCACCTTCTGGCCGTTCACCATCTCTTCGATATAGCCGTTCAGGTCGCCCAGCTTCTCCTGCTGGCGCATGAAATACTTGCCGCTGCGCCCCGCGATAGAGCGGGTGACCAGCAGCATACCGCACACGCAGAGGACGACCACCGCGGTGAGCAGCGGGTTGGTGACCAGCATGGCCAGGAACACCACCACGATCGTGACCAGCGAAGCAAACATCTGGGGGATGCTCTGCGAAAACATCTGGCGCAGGGTGTCCACGTCGTTGGTGTAGACGCTCATCACATCTCCATGGGCATGGGTATCAAAATACCGGATGGGAAGGGTCTGCATATGCACGAACAGCTCGTCGCGGATCTCCTTCTGCACGCCCTGGGAGATGGTGACCATAATACGGTTATAGGCCAGCGTACACAGCGCGCCCGCCAGATAGAGACAGCCCATGAGGATCAGGGTGTGCAGCAATCCGCTGAACACCGGCTGGTCGGTCAGCAGAAGGGGCGCGATATAATCGTCGATGAGGCTCCCCAGAAACAGAGATGCGGACACCGAGGCCGCCGCACTGACCAAAATGCATACCAGCACCAGAAAAAAGCGGAATTTGTAGCCTTTGAGCACATAGGAGAGCAGCCGCTTTGCGGTGCCGCCCTTCTTTGCGGCGTTCTTATTCATGGTCCTCTCCTCCCTTCGTCTGGGACTCATAGATCTCGCGGTAGATGCCGCAGGATTCCAGCAGCTGCTCATGGGTGCCCATGGCGGAGATTTTCCCGCCGTCCATCACCAGGATCTTGTCGGCGTCCTCGATGGAGGAGATGCGCTGGGCGATGATGAATTTGGTGGTATCCGGGATCTCCTCCCGGAAGGCCCGGCGGATCATGGCGTCGGTCTTGGTGTCCACGGCGGAGGTGGAATCGTCCAGGATCAGGATCTTCGGCTTCTTCAGAAGGGCCCGTGCGATGCACAGCCGCTGCTTCTGCCCGCCGGAGACATTGGAGCCGCCCTGCTCGATATAGGTATCGTATCCATCCGGGAACTCCCGGATAAAGGAATCGGCCTGAGCCAGCCGGCACACCCGCGCCAGCTCCTCGTCGGAGGCATGCTCATTGCCCCAGTGCAGGTTTTCCCTGATGGTGCCGGAGAACAGCTCGTTCTTCTGGAGCACCATGGCCACCTGCTCCCGCAGGGACTCCATGTCGTAGTCCCGCACATCCACGCCGCCCACCTTGACGCTCCCTTCGGTGGCGTCGTACAGACGGGGGATGAGCTGCACCAGCGTGGTCTTGGAGGTGCCGGTCCCGCCCAGGATGCCCACTGTCTCGCCGGAGGCGATGTGCAGCTCCACCTCCTTCAGGCACTCCTTGCCGGGATCCCCGGCATAGCTGAAGCTGACGTGTTCAAAGTCCACAGAGCCGTCCTTTACCTCGCGCACCGGGTGCGCGCCGTTTTTCAGGTCGGTCTGCTCATTGAGCAGCTCTGTGATCCGGTCCGCGGAGGCCCGCGCCATGATGATCATGACCAGGACCATGGAGAGCATCATCAGGCTCATGAGGATCATCATGATATAGCTGAACATACTGGTCAGCTCGCCGGTGGTCAGGGTACCGCCCACCACCATCTTCGCGCCCAGCCAGGAGACCAGGAGCATGCACCCGTAGACGCAGACCTGCATCAACGGCGCGTTGAATGCGATGATCCTCTCCGCTTTGGAGAAGTCCTGATAGATCTCCCGGGACACTGCGCCGAACTTTTCCTTCTCATGCTCCTCCCGGACGAAGGACTTGACCACGCGGATCCCCAGCAGATTCTCCTGCACCACGCTGTTGAGCCGGTCGTACTTCTTGAACACCCGGGTAAAGACCGGATGGGCCCCTTTCATGACCAGCAGCAGACCCACCGCCAGGATGGGAATGACCACCAGAAAAACCAGGGCCAGTTTGGGGCTGATGACAAACGTGAGGACCCAGGCGCAGATGAGCATGATGGGGCAGCGCACCGCGATGCGGATGACCATCTGAAAGGCCATCTGCACATTGGTCACGTCGGTGGTCAGGCGTGTGATGATGCCGGCGGTGGAAAATTTGTCGATGTTGGAAAAGGAAAACTGCTGCACGTTTCGATACATTTCCCGGCGCAGGTTGCGGGAAAACCCGGTGGCCGCCCGCGCCGCAAAGCGGCCGGACAGGGCGCCGAACGCCAAGGCCACCAGCGCCATGACCACCAGCAGGATTCCATAACGCCAGATATTCCCGACATTGCCGGCATTGACGCCCAGATCCAGCAGTTTTGCCATCATCATGGGGATCAGGACATCAAACGCCACCTCGCCGATCACGAAGATGGGCGTCAGAATCACGTCCTTTTTGAACTCCTGGATACCGCACGCCAGGCCTCGTTTTTTCTTCATAGGTCTCCTCCTCGGATTTAATTCGCATGCTAACTGTAAGCTTTGAAACAGTTTAAGAAAAAGAGAAGCCGCCACGCCGTGCGGGCGGCTCAACTGAGATTCTTTTTCAGTTTCTCCACGGTCGCCATGAATTGTTCCAGCTCCTGGTCGCTGATGCCCTCGGTCAACAGCTCCTCCATCTTGTCCAGCCGCTGCTCGATCTGCTGATGCAGCTTCTGCGCCTTCGGCGTGAGCAGCACCTGCTTGAGGCGTGCATCCCGGAAGACCGAGCGGCGGGTAATGAAGCCGGCGGCCTCCAGTTTCTTCAGCAGCCGCGACGCGGTGGAACGCCGGATGCAAAAGGCCTCCTCCACGTCCTTCTGACAGATCTCACGGTCCGGATGGTGTGAGAGAAAGTCCAGCAGCTGTCCCTGCATTTCGGTGAACTCCGGGTCTTCCGGCGGGGGCGCAAACTCCAGGATCTTGCGGCGCATCAGGTTGGAAAGCGCCCGGATCTCTCCGCCGACCGCTCTTCGCTCCCTCGTATCCATCGCCTCCTGTCGCTGATCTGTCTTTAGTTTAGTTGCTTTGCTAACAGTTGTCAAGGAGCAAGCTAAACAAAAATGTCCCGCCGAACGAGCCATCCGTTCGGCGGGGCAGGCTTCTTCCAGCATCGCTTTGCCCCCCGGGAAACGTCGGCCGGACAGGCATTCCCCAGGATTTAGGACCGGCTTCCGGATTGCAGGCGCGATACCGTCACGCTGTTCATGGTCGTGTAAAGCGCGGCCTCATCCACGCCGCCGACGGATACCAGCCGGTCCAGCAGAGTCCCGCCGCCATCCTTCGTGGCCGCGGACAGGGCGAAATAAGACACATAGACCACCTGCGCGCGCAGGAAGGAGCCGCCGGTAAGCATGGCCTGCTCGGCGGAATTGAGCACACCCAGCTCCACGCTCTTGCCCAGGGCATTGCTCCAGGAAAAATCCGGATTGGTTCCGCTGTCGGTATAGCCCAGGGCCCGAAGCACAAAGGTCATATATTCTCCCGCCGAGAGAACGGTATCGGGCGCAAAATAAAGCGCTCCGGCGGCGTCGGCGCCCACGCCTTTGGTATACCCCTTGGCGTAGGCGTAAGCCACATACCGGTCGCACCAGGCGGGCGTATCCGCAAACGGATTGCCCTGGGTGCAGGCCAGCGCGGCGCCCTCCTCCCCGATCAGGCGCAGGAACATCACCAGTCCCACCACCCGGGTCGGCGCGACCTCCAGGTCGTATCCGCAGCCATAGGCGGTACCGGTTCCCTGGAACAGGCCCATGGCCTTCAGCGCGTCGGCCAGCGCGTTGTAATCCAGCGCGCCGCTGTCGCTGCGCGTATAGGCTCCTTCCAGGCCCACCACGGCGGTATCCGACGTAATGGTCACGGCGGCGCCGGCATTCTCCCCCGCCAGATAACGGTGTCCCTCCGTCAGCGCCGCCCCGGCGGCCAGAGCCCGCCCGGCGGTCACATCCACCACTGCGCCGGAGGGGGCTGCGACTGCGGCGCTTCCCGCCAGCAGAAGCAGGCCGGAGCCCGTATATACCGTGACGGTATCGCCCTTCTTCAGCCGATGGTCGGCAAACGCAAGATGGAGCGAGGTCTCTCCGCCCGCCTGGGCCAGATACGCGCTGTGTTTGGCGTTCAGACCGCTCAGCACCGTATCGTAAGTGCTCTGCGTCTTCTCCTCCAGGCGCCGTCCGGCCTGCTCCGCCACCGCCGGGAGGTAGGTGCCGTTGAGATAGCTCTGGGACACCAGCGTCTCGCCGGACGTTCCGCCCGAAGCGCAGACCGCCCCGCAGCCCATCAGGATCAGGGCGGCCAGCAGGAATACCGCGGCCCTCCTCATGGCTCCTCCGAGATCATATAGCTCAGGGACAGCAGGCTGTCGGCAAAGTGGACATCCTCGATGATCACACCGGTGCTGTCCAGCCGCAGCTCGATGTTGGTAAAGTTCCAAATCCCCTTCACGCCGCCCGCCACCAGGCGCGCGGCGATGGCGTTGGCCACCCCCCGGGGCACGGTGAGCACCCCGATGCTGGCGGGGGACTCCTTCAAATACGGTTCCAGCTGATCCACATGGTAGACCGGAACGCCCGAAAGCGTACGCCCCACGATATCAGGGCTCACGTCAAAGGCAGCGGCAAGGGTAACGCCGGAGCGCTGAAAATGGAAGTTCTCCAGCAGGGCCCGGCCCAGGTTGCCCGCGCCCAGGATCACGGCGGTATGTCCCCGGTTCATGCCCAGGATGTCGGACACCTCGCCCCGCAGGCTCTCTACATTATATCCATAGCCCTGCTGGCCAAACTCTCCGAAGCAGGACAGATCCTGCCGGATCTGGGAGGCGGTCAGCCCCATGGATTTCCCCAGCGCGCTGGAGGAGATGCGCTCCACCCCCGCCAGGTGCAGATCGTTCAGATGCCGGTAATAGCGCGGCAGCCGCCGGATGACCGCGCTGGATACCTTTTGCTTTTTCATTTCGCCTATCACACTCGTTCCCGTAGGAAATAGATTTCTACTCAGTGTTTCAGTTTACCTGAAAAACGCCCCGATGTCAACGCTCTTACCCCGGATTCCTGCCGGGTCGTGCCGGAACCCCGCACGCTTCACCCGCATAGAGTAAATCGAAAAGGAGGAGTGCAACTTGGAATTTATCGGAACCATCGTGACCCATATCTATACCTCCCGGGCCCAGCTTCCCGTCCAGGGCGCCGCCGTAGCCGTGACGCAGAAGGCCCCCGGCGGCAAGCATGTTCTGCTGGCCCTGCGCACATCCGACGAGAGCGGAAAGACCGCTCCCATAGCCATACCGACCCCGGCCCCGGCGGCGGGGCAGGCGCCGGGCGCGGAGCAGCCCTTTGCCCTGTGCGACGTCTGGTGCGAGGCGCCCAGCTTTGCCGTCAAACTGCTGGAAAACGTCCAGGTCTTCCCCAACGTACAAACCCTGCTGGAAATCGAGCTGATTCCCCTTCCGGAGCAAACGCCGCCCCTGTCCATGACGGTGCCGGTGGAGATCACGCCGCAGAACCTGTAAGGAAGGAGCCACTCCCATGCCTACGGAAGTCCGGCCCTATATCCCCCAGCAAATCACCGTACATCTGGGTTCGCCCAACCAGGCGGCCGAAAACGTCACCGTTTCCTTTCCGGATTATGTGAAAAATGTGGCCTCCAGTGAGATCTATCCCACCTGGGAGCCCTCCGCCATCCGGGCCAATATCCTGGCCATCATCTCCTTTGCCTTGAACCGCGTCTACACCGAATATTACCCCAGCAGGGGCTTTCCCTTCAACATCACCTCCTCCACCGCCATTGATCAGAAATACATCCACGGCCGGGATATTTTCGAAAACATCAGTCAGGCGGTAGACACGATTTTCAACTCCTACATCCGCCGCCGGGGCTTTATCGAGCCGCTGGCAGCCAAATTCTGCAACGGCACCACCACCACCTGCGACGGGCTCTCCCAGTGGGGCAGTCAGGAGCTGGCCCAGCAGGGGTACAATTCGGTGGATATCCTGCGCCATTACTATGGGGACGATATCGAACTGGTCGTCAACGCTCCCGTATCCGGCGTACGCGCCTCCTATCCGGGCTTTCCGCTGCGCCGGGGCATGGTGGGGGAAAACGTGATCCGCATTCAGTACATGCTCAACCGGATCTCCCAGGACTACCCCGCCATACCCAAGATCCCGACGCCGCTCAACGGCCAGTTTGACGAGGCCACTGAGCAGGCTGTGCGTCGCTTCCAGCAGATCTTCTCTCTGACGCCGGACGGCGTGGTGGGGAGCGGCACCTGGTACAAAATGGTCTTCCTCTTTGTGGGCATCACCAACCTGTCTGAGCTTGCCAGCGAAGGACAGACAGTCTATCAGATCTCCTACCAGTCCTCCGGGCAGCTGTCCGAAGGCGACCGGGGCGAGGGCGTGCGGACGATCCAGTATCTGCTCTCGGTGATCGCCGAGTTCTACGATACGGTCCCGGCACCCGCCATCGACGGCATCTATGGCCCCGGCACCGTCCGGTCGGTCACCGCGTTCCAGCAGACCATGGGGCTTCCCCAGAACGGCGTGATGGACGCGCGCACCTGGGAAGCCCTGTACCGGGCATACGAGGGCATCACGGAATCGGTGGACCGTTACACCAACGTGATCCCGGAGGCATTCCGGCCCGAGCCGGGGACCACCTCGGGCCTGACGCAATTCTCGGGGCAGGACCTGACCCTGGGCAGCACTGATTTCAGAGGAGGGAGCAACGGATGACCTGTGAAAATCCCTATACCGGCGTACCCGTACGCAGCCTGCAGACCATGCTGCGGGAACTCTCGTTCCACTACCCCGTCATTCCCCGCCTGATCCCGGACGGCATCTTCGGCGAGCACACGCTGGAGGCGGTGATGCTCTTCCAGCGGGAGTTCCATCCCCCGGTCACCGGCCAGGTGGACCACGGGACCTGGGACGCGGTCTCCGCCCTGTTCCAGAGCGTCCGCCCCGGGCTCTCCCCCCCGCTTCCCTGCCGCTTCTGGCCCGGCAACGGTTTTGCCGTTGCCCCCGGCGAGGACTCCGTCCACCTCTATCCCGTCCAGGCCATGTTCCGGGGCCTGTCTCAGCTTCTGGAGGGGATCGAGGACGCCCCGGTCTCCGGTACCCACGACGCCGCCACCCAGGCCAATCTCCGCTATGTCCAGCGCAGCGCGCAGCTCCCGGAGACCGGCCTGGCCGACCAGGCCACCTGGAACGCTCTGGCCCGGCTGTACGTCCTGTTCGTCACCTTCGCCCAATCGCCCCGCCTCCTGCGTGAGGGCTGGCTGGACGTTCCCTGAATCCGCCGCTTGCATCTTGGGCACAACACCTGTATAATCAAGCTGTACAAGTGTGAAAGCAGGTGGTCGGATGCATTTCGAGCTCTCTCCCCAGCAGCTCCGGGAGCGGGGCGGTCTTTTGGAACAGTTCCTGGACGTGGCCTTTGATTCCAGCATCCTGCTGGATCAGGACGGCTATGTGCTCAACTGCGGCAACGGCGCCACGCAGCTCACCATGACCCGCCGCTCCGGCCTGCTGGGCCAGCATGTGACCGCCTTCGATAAGGTATCCCCCTTCGAGGAGGTGCTGCGCACCGGCACGGCCGTCAAAAACAAGCTCTATGTGGTTCAGGGCCGCCGCTGTCTGCAGAACATCTACCCCATCTTCTGGGAGGGCCGCGTGGTGGGGGCCCTGGGCGTGCTGAGCTACACCAATATGAACGATATCCGCCAGCAGCTGGTGGGCGACCTGGCCGAGCACCTGTCCGAGGTCAAGCTGGGCGATATCGCCGAAGTGGAGACGGAAAATCTTATACGGGCCCGCCTTCAGCGCAACTACACGTTTGAGGACTTTATCGGCGAAAGCGCCAAGGTTCGGGCCGTAGTCCACGAGTGCAAGGCGGCCGCCACCGCCCCGTATCCGGTGCTGCTGCTGGGCGAAAGCGGTACCGGCAAGGAGATCCTGGCCAGCGCCATCCACTCCTTCGGCATGAAGAGCATCCAATCCCCCTACATCAAAATCAACTGCACCGCCATTCCCAACCAGCTGCTGGAATCGGAGCTTTTCGGCTACGAAAAGGGCGCGTTCACCGGCGCCACCGCCCCGAAAAAGGGCCGCTTCGAAGCGGCCAGGGGCGGCAGTATCCTGCTGGACGAGATCGGCGATATGGATGTGGCCCTTCAGGGCAAGCTGCTGCGGGTGCTGGAGGAGCGGGAATTCGAGCGGGTCGGTGGAATCAAGACCATCCCGCTGGAAGCCCGGGTCATCTCCTCCACCAACTCCGATCTGCTGCAAAAGTGCAAGGACAACCGCTTCCGCCGTGATCTGTATTACCGCCTGTCCACGGTGGAGATCCGCATACCGCCTCTGCGGGAGCGGCCCGACGACATCCCGCTGCTGGTCAGTCATTTTATCAGCCGGGAAAATCTGCCCATCGCCATCACGGACCCCGCCATGGAAGCCATGGTCGAATACGCCTGGCCCGGCAATGTGCGCGAATTGCGCAACATCATCCAGCGTTTGGGGATCTCCTGCCCGGACCGGCCGGTCCGCACCGACGACGTGATCCGCTATTTCTCCGACGGCTCTCTGGCGGCTCCGCTTTTCCCCGGCACGGGCGACAGCGCCTTTCCCCCTTACGTCCACATCCATCCGGAGCAGGCGCAGGCGCGGGAGACCCTGCTGAACGTCCTGCGGGAACAGCATTGGAATCTGTCCGCCGCCGCCCGCGTGCTGCACATCACCCGCGCGACCCTCTATAAGCGTTTGAAAAAATACAACATCACCGTACAGCGCAGAGGCTCCTGAAAAAAGTCCTGCCGCAGAACAAGCTGCGGCAGGACTTTTTTCTCCTTTTGGCAGTGTTATATTACCACAAAACGGGCCAAATTTCAAGTCTTGCAGTTCCAGCGCCGCAGGTGTATCCTCTAAGAATCTTTTCAAGGAGGGATGCACGATGGATGACCTTTCTGCCCTGATCCCGCAGCCAGACCAAATGCAGGCCGCTCTGGCCGAGCTGGCGGAGTGCAACGCTCTGACGGCCGGCTGGGGGCTGTCCCTCTCGCCCGTCCAGATGCGCATGCTGGCGGAATGCCGCCGCTCCGCGCTCCGCGATACCGGTCGGGTGGAGTTCGGGGGCGGCGTACTGAAACAGCTGGTCCGCGCCTTTTGCGCCTCGCCCTATCTGGACCAGGAAAACTACGCGGACACGCTGGCCCAGCTTCAGGCCCTCTTCTACCACTTCAAACAGGAATCGCATGACCGTATCCCAGACGATGAACTCATCGCCGCCATGGCCCAGTGCTTTGACGGCAGGGCCCAAGGCGCGCTGGACGCTCTGGCCGGCCTGACACCGGAGGAACTGTGCGTTCCGGACCGGGAGGCGCGGTGGGAGCCGGCGCCTTGAGCGGCGGCCTGCCGGAGCGCGCCTTTTCTCCGGAAGAGGCGGCCGCGCTGCGCCAGAAACTCTGGCCGCTTCTGGCGCGGCAGGCGGGGCTTTACACCGGCTGCGGCAGTTCTTCCCTGCCGGAGGACACCGCACGGGAATTGCTCTGCTCCCTGTGCTATACGCTGAAGGTCTGGTTTCAGGCGGGCGGGGCTGCGTCCCAGCCGCTGGCAGACGCCGATCTGGAAGCGGGCCTGCGGCAGGGACAGGCCATACTGGAGCAGAAGTGCCGGCAGGCGCGCCGCCTTTGGATGGCCGTGCGCCACTCTGCTCCGGATCTGAAAAACCGCGCGCTGGCCGATACGCTGGACAGCATCGGCGCCTTTTTCCAGCGGTATGATCTTCGCTTTTTCGCCCATTGCATCCCCTGTGATATCGACTACCCGCTCTGCCGTGCCGTCCCGGAAGCGCTTCCGGGCGTGGACTATATCCTCGCTTACCTGGATCGGCTGGGCATGGAGCACGCCCTGCTGCGTCCCTTTGCCCCCTCCCGGGTCCGCCGCCTGCTGGCGGCCGGCTGCCCCGATCCCGTCGGACTGCTGGTCAACCTCTGTGAGCCGGTGCTCGCCAATGCCGTGGGGCTGACCCTGCTGGGGGAGGACCCCAGGGAGCTGGAAATTACACCGCAGCGCCGTACCCGTTTATGCGAATACTTCGAGCCGCTCCCTCCCCACCGGGCCCGCGCCGCCCTCCGGGACGGAGCTGCCCGACTGTGCGCCGGGCTCGGTCTCCCGACTCCGGCGGCGGACTATTTCATGGATACGGCACAGGCTCTCCACCCCCGCATTGAGGCCGCCCTGCCCAATCGCCTGAACGGGGTGTTCCTCTCACTGGCTCCGTAAGCGCCGCAGCGGCCGGAGCAGCGCGGTCTCTTCCGTGTATCGCCTCGGGTACGCACGCTTCTCAGTCCTGCGCGCACGCCCTGTCCGCATTCGGCGCCCCTCCACACGCCTGCAGGCGCGAATTCTGCACGGTCCTTTTCGGCAGAGAGAGCCGGCGCCCTCCGGCGCCGGCTCTCCCGGGAGCTGTAATCGGCTCAGTCCAGCCAGTTATCCTTCTCCTCCGCGTAGAGGGCGGGCAGGATGCGGGACAGGTTGGAAAACTCCTTCACGTTGTGGTGCAGCAGGTTGACCATAGCCTGGGCTGGGATCTGAACCCCGTCGGGGATGCACTTGACGGCCTTGCCGTCGATGATCTGCCAGCCGAACCAGAAGCGGGAGCGCAAAATGCTGCCGCCCTCGCAGGGACGCAGGAAATGGGTCATGACTACCGGCACGTCGGGCATGGTATCGTCGCCGATGACCTGTACGTTGGCGCACACCAGGGCGTTGCACACCTCGGTATCCACCTTGGACTCGTCATAGCCCAGCTCCGAGGGCTTGCGGAAGTGGATGCGCAGCAGGTCGGCCTTTCCGGTCCCGATATCCTCCCAGATGTTGTGGATGCTGCCCCAGTGGCGCTCCCGCATGGACTTGCTCAGATCCAACGCCTTGGCGGGATCGTCCAGATAGACGTCGTAGTGATCCTCGTTATCCCAGCAGGCGTAACGCAGACGGTGAATGGGATGCCAGGCAAACCACCAGTCGAACATGACGCCGTCCACGCCGGGGAAAAAGGTCTTGTTGGCGATCAGGCCGGTGCCGTCGCTCATCTGGAACCAGCCGAACTCACCGGGAAGGTCGCCGGGCAGGAACAGGTCGTTTCGGTTATCGATGTGCAGGGCGTTGGCCGGATCTCCCGGGCCCGCGTCGATCAGCTTGTGGCGCTCCGGATCCCCGGCAGCACAATCCTGCAGGTAGTACTTGTAGTAGCTGCGCTTCTTATCTTCGTTGTTAGCGGGTACTTTCTTGGCCATTTCGATCACTCCTTTTGATACTGGAACATCGCCGGTCTGTCCGGCGTCTTCTGGTTCCATAAAGCAGCAAAAGTCATGCCAACCCGCACGAATCGGATCAACGCGCCCGAACCGACCGCCTTTCCGTACGCTTAGGCGCTCGGCCCGGCCGCCGCTTCCCCTTTAAATTGTTTAATCGTCTATACATCTGTTTATATCAACTGTATCGATCCAGAATACAGTCTTCAGGTCTCCCGGTCTACCGACTTCATTTGTTTCAGGTTCCCGATTTTTTGACTGCGCCGGGAGAGTTCCTCCAGCACCGCCTCCAGCGGGATGTTCTGCTGGGCCATCATCACCATCAGGTGGTAGATCAGGTCGGAGATCTCCCCCACCGTCTCCTCCTGCCGGCCGTTCTTCGCGGCGATGATAGTCTCGGAGCACTCCTCCCCCACCTTTTTCAGGATCTTATCCAGGCCCTTGTCAAAGAGATAGCAGGTGTATGAGCCCTCCCGGGGCGTACTCTTCCGGCCCAGGACCACCTGGTAGAGCTCCTGCAGTACGCTGTCGTTCATATCGTTTCCTCCCAAATCGTGTTGAAGAAGCAGGAGCGGCTGCCCGTATGGCAGGTGGGACCGTCCGGCTTGCAGAAATAGAGCAGGGTATCCGTATCACAATCGGTCGCCATCCGTTTGACGTGCAGGTAGTGCCCGGAGGTCCCCCCCTTGTTCCACAGCTCCCGGCGGCTGCGGCTCCAAAACCAGGCGGTATGGGTCTTCAGGGTCAGCTCCACCGCCTCCCGGTTGGTAAAGCCCAGCATGAGCACCTCGCCGGTGTCCGCCTCCTGGATGATCACAGGGATCAGATCGGATTTCACAAAGAGCTGGTCCAGATCAAACGCCATGTTCCTTCACCTCACCGGTATGTTTCTGGTCCGCAGAAAATCCTTCACCTGGGGCACGGTCAATGCCCCGAAGTGGAACAGGGAGGCCGCCAGCGCCGCGTCGCAGCCGGTCTCCTCGAAGACCTGGGCGAAATGCGCCAGGCTCCCGCAGCCGCCGGAGGCGATGACCGGGATCCCCACCGCGCGGGTGACCGCCGCCGTCATGGCCAGGTCGAAGCCCGCCTTGGTCCCGTCGGCGTCCATGGAGGTGAGCAGGATCTCCCCGGCGCCCAGTTCCTGCCCCCGGCGGGCCCACGCCACGGCGTCCAGCCCCGTGGGCTTGCGCCCGCCGTGGACCACCACCTCGTACGTGCCGTCCCCACGGCTTCTGGCGTCGATGGCCAGCACCACGCACTGAGAGCCGAACCGCTCCGCGGCCCGGGCGATCAGCGTGGGGTCGTCCACCGCGGCGGAGTTGACGCTGATCTTATCCGCACCCGCCCGCAGCAGCCGCCGGAAGCCCTCCAGGGTGCGGATGCCGCCCCCCACGGTCAGCGGCACGAAAACCTGCTCCGCCGTGCGTTCCACCACGTCGGCCACCGTGTCCCGCGCATCGCTGGTGGCGGTGATATCCAGAAAGACGATCTCATCCGCCCCCTGGTCGGAATAGTACCGGGCCAGCGCTACCGGATCGCCCGCGTCCCGGATGTGGACGAAATTGACCCCTTTCACCACCCGGCCGTCCCGCACGTCCAGGCAGGGAATGATCCGTTTTGCTAACATAACCGTCCCTCCCGATACCGGCCGCTCTGCACAGGGCCGCGCCGCGGCCGCCCTGCCATGACCGGCTTTTCCGCGCCGCCGAAGCCCGGAAGCGTCCCTTTCATGTCTGTGCCCCGGCCGCCGCCACCGCGGCCGCCAGATCGATGGTCCCGGCATAATAAGCCTTGCCGATGATCGCCCCGTACAGGCCCATATCCCGCAGCCGCTTGACATCGTCCAGCTCCGTCACGCCGCCGCTGGCCACCAGATCGCAGGAGACCGCCTTCTGCAGCGCCGCCAACCGGTCAAAGGAGGGACCCGTCAACATTCCATCTGTGGCAATATCTGTAAATATAATCACCTTTACGCCTATACCTTCCATAGACCGGGCGAATTCCAAATAATCCAGCCCGGAGGACTCTACCCATCCGGCGGTCTTGACGATGCCGTCCAGGGCGTCGATCCCAACGGCGATCCGCGCTCCATAACGTTCCACGGCGGCGCGGACGAAAGCCGGATCGCGGACGGCGGCAGAGCCGATGACCATACGGGACACCCCCATGGCGTCGGCCGCCTCCAGGTCGGCCATGGAGCGCATGCCGCCTCCCAGCTCTACCCGCAGGCCGGAACGCTCCGCCACGGCACGGACAATCGCGCCGTTTTTCCGCTCGCCGCTCCTGGCCCCGTCCAGATCCACCATGTGGAGATACCGGGCGCCCGCATCGGCAAAGGCCGCGGCGGTGCGCTGCGGGTCCTCCGCCACCGGATGTACGGTATCAAAATCTCCTTTGTAAAGCCGCACGACCTTACCGTCTTGCAAATCAATGGCCGGTAAAACGATCATCGGTTCAACCCTCCGAAATTCCGCAAAATCTGCAGTCCCGCCTCCCCGCTTTTCTCCGGGTGGAACTGGCAGCCGTACACATTGCCGTGGCTCACCGCCGCCACAAGCGAGGGGCCGTACTCCGTCCGGGCGATCACGTCGGTCTCATGCTCGGCCACGCCGCAAAAACTGTGGACGAAATAGACCCAGGCGCCCTCCTCCAGTCCCCGGAACAGCGGAGAGTGATTCTGGAGGCTCAGGCTGTTCCAGCCGATATGGGGCAGCTTTCGATCCGTCTTGATCCGCCGGACGCTTCCATGGACCAGACCAAGGCCGCCGCATTCCCGTACCTCTTTCCCCACGTCGAACAAAAGCTGCATGCCCAGACAGATGCCCAAAATGGGCTTTTTCGCCGCCTGACGGACCAGTACCCGGTCCAGGCCCGGTCCGCGCAGGCGTTCCGCCGCGTCGGGAAACGCGCCCACACCCGGCAGAATGATGGCGTCGGCGCGCTCCAGCACAGCCTCATCGCCGGTGATGCAGGTATCCAAGCCGAGGTAGCGCATGGCGTTGGTAACGCTTTTCAGGTTGCCCACGCCGTAATCCACGATAGCGGTATAGCTCATGCCTGTATGCCTCCTTCCAGCCGCCGAAGAAGGACCGTCTTTTCCCGGCGGTCATAGCCCGCCCTCTCATAAAAGGCGCGGGCGTCCGCCGCTTTGGCGCCGGTCAGCGGCATGATCTCGGCGCAATTTGCCTTCCGGGCCAGCCCCCCGGCCGCGGCCAGACAGGCCCAGGCCCAGCCCCTTCCCCGGTGATCCCTGCGGGCGGGCATATGTCCCACCAGACCCCAGGGCCGCAGCCGCCGGATCAGATCGGGGATCCTTACCAGGGCGCGGAAGGCCCGCAGCGTCCCGTTCTCCGCCGCCATCACAGGACTCCCTTGGTGGAGGTGACGCCGGTGCGGGTGACCGTGACGGCCTCCTTTATCGCCACCCCCAGGGCCTTGAACAGGGCCTCGGTGATGTGGTGGGCGTTGGAGCCGTAGCGGCACTTCATATGTAAGGTCAAGCCGCTGTTGAACGCAAAGGCCCGCATGAACTCCTCGGTGAGGCAGGACTCATAATCGCCCATCCTGGACTGGGGCATCTGCGCATCAAAGACCAGGAACGGCCGGTTGGAGAAGTCCAGGGCCGCGAAGCACAGGGCCTCGTCCATGGGGATGCAGGCGGAGGCGAACCGGCGGATGCCCTTCCGGTCCCCAAGGGCATGGTTCAAAGCCTGGCCCAGGACGATGCCGGTGTCCTCCACCGTGTGGTGGCCGTCCACCTCCAGGTCCCCCGCGGCCTCCAGCTCCAGGCCGAAGCCGGCGTAGAAGGCCAGGGCGGTGAGCATATGATCAAAAAAGCCGATGCCGGTGGATACCCGCACCTCGCCCCCGTCCAGGCAGAGGTTCACGGCGATCTGGGTCTCTTTGGTCTTGCGTTCAATGGAATAGGCCCGGCTGGGGGCCTCTCCCGCCCGGTACACAGGCACTTTCACGGAAATTCCTCCTCGTTCCACAGTTTTATTCAAAGCGTACCCGGATGGAGTTGGCGTGGGCCGTCAGGTGTTCGCTCTCCGCCAGGGTGACGATCTGCCCGGCGATGGGGGCGAGGCTGGCGCGGTCATATTGGATGACGCTCATGGTCTTGAGGAAGCTGTCCACACTCAACGGCGAGAAGAACCGCGCCGTCCCCGAGGTGGGAAGCACGTGGTCAGGGCCCGCCAGGTAGTCCCCCAGAGGCTCCGGCGACCAGGCCCCCAGAAAGACCGCTCCCGCGTTGCGGATGGCGGGCAGCAGGGCGCGCGGGTCCGCAGTCATGATCTCCAGGTGCTCCGGGGCGATCTCATTGGCCAGCTGCGCGGCCTGTTCCAGGTCCCGGCACACGATGGCGCAGCCGAAGTCCCGCAGGGCGCACTCCATGATCTCAGAGCGGCTGAGGTACCCGGTCTGCCGGACGAGCTCGGCGTCCACCGCCTGTGCCAACGCGGCGCTGGTGGTCAGCAGCACGGCGGAGGCCAGCTTGTCGTGCTCCGCCTGGCTCAGCAGGTCGGCGGCCACATCCTTGGGCCGGGCGGTCTCGTCCGCGATGACCAGCACCTCCGAGGGGCCGGCCACCATGTCGATGTCCAGCGTGCCGTAGGCCATACGCTTGGCGGCGGCCACATAGGCGTTGCCCGGTCCCACCAGCTTATCCACCCGGGGAATAAAGCCCGCGCCATAGGTGAGCGCCGCCACCGCCTGGGCGCCGCCCACGGCGATCACCCGGTCCACCCCGGCGATCTTTGCCGCGGCCAGCACGGCGTGGTTCAGATTCCCCGTAGGCGGGGTGACCATCACGATTTCCTCCACCCCGGCCACCTTGGCGGGCACTGCGTTCATCAGCACGGAGGAGGGATAGGCCGCCGTCCCGCCGGGCACATAGACGCCCACCCGCTTCAGCCCCCGTACGATGCGGCCGACCACGCCGCCGTCGGGAGAGCTCCACTCCAGCGTGTGGGAGAGCAGCTTTTCGTTGTAGTCCCGGATGTTGGCCGCGGCGTGCTCCAGGGCCGCGATCAGCGCCCCGGGGCAGGCGGCATAGGCCGCGTCCAGCTCCTCCCGGCGGATCTCCCGCGGCTCGGCGTGGTCAAAGCACAGGGAGTAGTCCCGCACGGCTGAAAACCCGTTTTCCTTTACCGTATTAAAAATCTCAGCGACAGCCGCCTCGATGGCCGCATTGGCCTGCGCCTGCCGGGCGCGCATGGCGGAGATGACCTGCTGCTCCGCCCTGCCGTCCGCCGTTACGATCTGAATCATTTCCGCTTCTCCAATTCCGCCTCACAACGGGCAATAAAATCCTCGATTTCCGTCTGATACAGCTTCATGCTGGCCGTGTTTACGATCAGGCGGGCGCTCACCTGCGCCACGTCCTCGATGGGGGTCAGCCCGTTTTCCCGCAGCGTGGCCCCGGTCTCCACGATATCCACGATAGCATCCGCCAAATCCAGAATGGGGGCCAGCTCCACACTGCCCTCGATCTTGATGATATCCACGTCCATGCCCTTCTTCTCGAAGAAGGCGCGGGCCACATTGGGATATTTGCTGGCGATCCGCCGGGTCTTGTAAGTACCGTAGAAGTCGCTCCCCTCCTTCACCGCCAGGGCAAAGCGGCAGCGGCCAAAGCCCAGGTCCAGCACCTCGTAAAAGGACTTGCCCTGCTCCAGGATGGTGTCCTTGCCCACGATACCCAGGTCGCATACGCCGTGTTCCACGTAGGTGATCACATCGGGGGCCTTGGCCAGCACCGCGTCCAGCGGATAGTTGGGGATGGAATGGATCAGCCGGCGTCCGGGATTTCGAATGGGGGAACCGTCCAGGCCCATGGCCTCGAAGAGCTCCACGCTTTTGTCCTGCAGGCGCCCTTTCGTCAGCGCCAGGCGCAGACGGTTTGTGTTCATGGTCATGGCACATCCACCAGCCTCTCCCCTTGCTGCTCCAGCACCAGCACACGGGCGGCCCCCTTCTCCCTGGCCAGGGCCAGCGTGGCCTCCAGCGTTTCGCAGGGGGAGAGCTCGCAGGTCCCCCCCGCCCGGCCGTCCACCGCCGTCAGCGCCCGGGCGAGCTGGCCCGGCGCAAAGTGGACCAATACCCCCAGCCGGGGCGGCTCCCCCGCGCTCAGGCAGCCTGCCACCGCGTCCACGTCGATGGCAAATCCGGTGGCAGGCGCGTTGCGTCCAAAGGCGGCCACCAGGCCGTCGTACCGGCCGCCGGAGAGAACGGCGTCCCCCGCCCCCTCCACATAGCCCCGGAAGACCACGCCGGTATAATAGTCGATCTGGTGGACCAGACCCAGGTCAAAGCGGAGGAAGTCTCCGTATCCGGCGGCTTCCAGTTCCCGGTACAGGTCGTGCAGGTAGGTCAGCGCCTCGTTTTTCCCCGCGAGACGCTGCGCTTCCTCCAGCACCTCCACCCCGCCGAACAGGCGGGAAAGCCTCGCCAGCGCGGCACAGGCGCTCCGGTCGGCATAGGGCTCCAGCAGGTCTCCCAATGCGGCAAAATTCTTTCCCTCAATGAGCGCGCGCATTTTTTCCACGGTCTCCCCATCCATCTCCATACCGGCGGCCAGGGATTTGAAAAATCCGGCATGGCCCAGCTCAATGTGAAAGCGCTCCAGCCCGCAGGAGCGCAGGGCGTCTACCGCCAGGGCCACGACCTCCAGGTCTGCCTTGGCGCCGGCGGCGCCGATCAGCTCCACGCCGCACTGGGCGATCTCTCCGCTGCTGCCCCGGTGCTCCGCCCCGGAGCGGAAGACCGTTTCATCGTAATAAAGCCGCTGGGGCAAGGGCAGGGTCTTCAGCTTGGTGGCCGCCACCCGCGCGATGGGCGTGGTGCAATCCGGCCGCATCACCAGTATCCTGCCGCTGCGGTCGACGATCTTCAGCATAGCCTCCTGGGGCATGGGATTGCCCGACTGGAGGAACAGGTCATAAAACTCCACCTCGGGGGTGGAGACCTCCGCATAGCTCCGGCGGCGAAAGAGGGCGGTCAGGGCATTTTGCACCCGCCGCCGGTCCCTGCACTCGGCAAACAGCCGGTCCCGGGTCCCTTCGGGGGTATTGATGGTGTACTTCACAGGGCATCTCCCCTTTTACTTTAACGCGTTACCACGTTAATATACTATATTTCCTGCCGCCTGTCAAGCGATTGCCGTCCTTTTGCGGCAAGGCCGAATAAACTTCCGTCCCTCCGGCGCAGGAGCGCCGCCTTGCCGCCGTCCCGCTGCTTTTGTCAGCGGAAGGGCACGGGGGGCGTTTGCCCCCCGTGCCCTTCCGCTGACGCTTTCCGGCAGCATGGCACATTTCGCCGTCCCCGGCAAGCCCGTCCGACATCCGGTATGGCCCGCAAACGCCTCCGGCGTTTGCGGGGACCTGTTTTCCTTCCCCTGCCGGGCGAGCGGAATCCGCCCCACAGCAAGGTTTTGCCGTGCAAAACCCTTGGACGCCGCCGGCGCGGCGAAGGACGGCATGCCGCCCGTCAAAACAGCGTAATCTGGCTGGTATCCGGCATGGCCCCGGAAAGCCAACGGCTTTCCGGGGGGCCCGGTTTCGTTCACCTGTGGGGCGGAATGGATCCGCCCCACAGCAAGGTTTTGCCGTGCAAAACCCTTGGACGCCGCCGGCGCGGCGAAGGACGGCATGCCGCCCGTCAAAACAGCGTAATCTGGCTGGTATCCGGCATGCCGTCCAGAGCGCCGGCGGCCTTGAGCTGTTCGATATGGGTCTTGGACACCTTGGGACACGCGGCGGAGAACTCCTCGATGGAAATAAACTGCTTGCCCTCCCGCTGTTCCATGATGGACCAGGCCGCCGTCTCGCCCAAACCCGGAATCGAAGTAAAGGGCGGAAGCAGGCTCTTCTTTTCCCGGTCCATCAGGAAATTGAGCGCGTGGGAGCGGTAGAGGTCCACATGCTCGAAGTGAAAGCCCCGGAGGTAAAACTCGTAGACCACCTCCAGCGTGACCAGCATATCCTCCTCCACCGCCGAGGGGTTCTCCTTGCTCTTGATCTCTCTCATCTTCGCCTTGCAGGCGTCCATCCCCCAACACATGCAGGTGGCGTCGAAGGCCTTGGCCCGGATGGAGAAATAGGCGGCGTAGAAGGCCAGCGGTTCATGGACCTTGAACCAGGCAATGCGGAACGCCATCATCACGTAGGCCACCGCATGGGCTTTGGGGAAGAGATATTTGATCTTCTTGCAGGAGCCGATGTACCACTCCGGCACCCCCGCGGCGATCATTTCCTCCTCCGCACCGTCGGGCAGGCCCCGGCCCTTCCGCACCGCCTCCATGATCTTGAAGGAACGCTTTTCCGGCATGCCGCAGGAGATCAAGAAGAGCATGATATCGTCGCGGCAGCCGATGGCCTGGCCGACCGGGATCCCCTGATCCACGATCAGATCCTTGGCGTTGCCCAGCCACACGTCGGTTCCATGGGAAAAGCCGGACAGCCGGACCAGGATATCGAATTCGCTGGGCTGGGTATCCACCAGCATGCCCCGGACGAAGGAAGTACCGAACTCCGGGATGGCCACCGCGCCGGTGGGGCCCAGAACCGGGTCGTCCACAAAGCCCAGCACTTCGGAGGAGGTGAAGATGCTCATGGTCCCCGCGTCGTCCAGGGGGATCTTCTGCGGGTCTACCCCGGTCAGATCCTGGAGCATGCGGATCATAGTGGGGTCGTCGTGTCCCAGCATATCCAGCTTTAAAAGGTTGGACTCCATGGAGTGATATTCAAAATGGGTGGTGACGATATCGGTGCCCGTATCGTCCGCCGGATGCTGCACCGGGCAGAAATCGTAGATCTCCCGGTTCTGCGGGATGACCACCATGCCGCCGGGGTGCTGGCCGGTGGTGCGCTTGACGCCGGTACAGCCCTGGGCCAGGCGGTTTTCCTCCGCCCGCGTGGCGTGCATGCCCCGCTCATCCATATACTTCTTCACATAGCCGAAGGCCGTTTTTTCCGCCACG
Source organism: Lawsonibacter sp. (assembly GCF_022777125.1). NCBI lineage: Bacteria > Bacillati > Bacillota > Clostridia > Eubacteriales > Oscillospiraceae > Lawsonibacter > Lawsonibacter sp. The sequence goes on along the minus strand of NZ_JALFGV010000084.1, from coordinate 9,875 downwards.
GTGCCGATGGTGCCCGCCCGGAACACGTGGGTCTGCCCGAAGAGCTCAAAGGTATAGCGGTGGGCGTTGGCCTGGTACTCGCCGGAGAAATTCAGGTCGATATCGGGCACCTTGTCGCCGCCAAAGCCCAAAAAGGTCTCAAAGGGGATATTGAAGCCGTCCTTCTCATACCGCGCGCCGCACACGGGACATGCGGCGTCCGGCATATCCGCGCCGCAGCCCGCCCCCAACTGCTTTGCGCTCTCGAAGTCAGAGTGCTTGCACTTGGGACAGCGGTAATGGGGGGGCAGGGAATTGACCTCCGTGATGCCCGACATGAAGGCCACCAGGGAGGAACCCACTGAGCCCCGGGAGCCTACCAGGTAGCCGTGAGCCAGAGAATCCTGCACCAGCTTCTGCGCGGACATGTAGATCACGTCGTATTTACACTTGATGATATCCCCCAGCTCGGCGTTGATCCGGTCCACCACGATCTGAGGCGGCTGCTCTCCGTAAAGGGCTTTCGCTTTCTCCCAGACCAGCCGGGTCAGCTCCTCTGCGGAGTTCTCGATCTTGGGGGCGAACAGGCCCTTGGGCAGGGGCACCACGTCCTCGCACCAGTCGGCCACCAGGTTGGTGTTGCGCACCACCACGTTGTAGGCCTCCTCCTTCCCCAGGTAGGAGAACTCCTCCAGCATCTCCGTGGTGGTCTTGAAGTAAATGGGCAGGCTGGAATCCGCATCCTCAAAGCCCTTGGAGGCCAGCAGCACATGGCGGTAGATCTCGTCCTCCGGGTCCAAAAAATGCACGTCTCCGGTGGCGCATACCGGCTTGTCCAGGGCGCGCCCCAGCGCCACGATGGTACGGTTGAAGTCCCGGATCTCCTCCTCGCTCTTCACAATGCCCTTGCGCAGCATAAAGGCGTTGTTGCACACCGGCTGGATCTCCAGAAAGTCGTACCAGGAGGCGATGCGCTTGAGCTCGTCGAAGTCCTTGCGCTTGACGACCGCCTCGTAAAGCTCTCCCGCTTCACAGGCAGAGCCCAAAATCAGCCCCTCCCGGAACTGATTGATCGCGCTCTTGGGCATGATGGGATAGCGCTTGAAATGCTCCAGGTGGGCGTCGGAGATGAGCCGGTACAGGTTGCGCAGGCCCAGCTGGTTCTTGGCCAGCACGATCAGGTGCTTGGGCTGGCGGCGGGCCTTGCCGCCCCCCCGCAGCTGGGTCATGGCGGGGTTGATCTGCCGGAGGGTATGTACGCCTCTGTCCTCCAGCATCTTAAAAAACGGGATCAGCATGTAGCCCACTGTGGCCGCGTCGTCGTAGGCACGGTGGTGGTTGAAGGCAGGCAGGTTCAGGTGGCCCGCCACAAGATCCAGCTTGTATTTGCCCAGCTCGGGCAGCAGATTCTGGGCTAGGATCAGCGTATCGATGGAGGTCGGCGCAAAAGGGCGGCCCATTCTGCGGCAGCCCTCGGCGATAAAGCCAAGGTCGAATTCCGCGTTATGGGCGGCCAGCGGCCGGCCGGCCGCGAAGTCCAGGAAGGCCCCGATGGCCTCGGCCTGGGAGGGGGCGCCCTCCAGCATCGCGTCGGTGATGCCGGTCAGCTCGCTGATTTCCCGGGAAAGGGGGCGGCCCGGGTCGGCAAACGTGGAAAACTGCTCGGTCACCCGGCCGTCCCGCAGCACCACCGCGCCGATCTCGGTAATCGCGTCGGTCCGCTTGTCCAATCCGGTGGTCTCGATATCAAAGCAGACGATCTCGCCGGTAAAATCCTGCTCCCCTTCCCCGTGGACCACCACCCGGTCGTCCACATCATTGATGTAATAGGCCTCCACACCGTAGAGGACCTTGATCTTTTTGGCGGAGTGCCAGGCGTCCGGGAACGCCTGGGCCACGCCGTGATCCGTGATGGCAATGGCCCGGTGCCCCCAGGCCTCCGCCCGTTTCACCACGTTTTTGTCCGGCCCGGCCTTGGGACTGACCTGGGTCAGGGCGTCCATAGCGGACATGGTGGTATGCAGGTGCAGTTCCACCCGCTTCTCCGGTGCGTCGTCGGTCTTCTGCGCTTTCTCTCCCTCCATGATGGCATACGGCTCCAGCACCATGTCGCCGGTAAAGCGGTCGATGTTCAGCTTGCCCTGGAGGTACAGATGCTGGCCCTTTTTTACCCCGTCCACGATGGCCTTTCCCTCGTCGCCGGGAAAAAACTTGGACACCCGCACCGAGCCGGTATAGTCGGTCACATCGAAGCAGACGACCCAGGCCCCCCGCTTTTTCAGCTCCCGGTGGTCCACGGCGAAGACGTCGCCCTTGACCACCACCGTCCCCATATCCAGCTCCAGGGAGCCCATGGGGATGGGCTCCTTCTTGATGGCATGCTGGCCGTAGATCAGCTGCTTTTTCCCCCCTGCGGATTTGGGGGCATGCTCCTTCGGCCTGGCCAGCTTGAGCTTTTTCAGGGCCTCCCGCCGGATCGCCTCGGTACGGGCGAAGGGGTCGTCGGCCGTGACAACGGCGGCGGGCGGCGGCGCGGCCGCCTGCTCCCGCTCTGAAGCCGGCAGGGGCGGCGCCGCGCTCCCCTCCGTCAGGTCCAGCTCCACCCGCTCCACCCGGTAGGCCAGGGCCAGGCTGCGCTCCAGCATGGCTTTTACCGGCGCTTCCGGCGCACGGGCGCACTCCACCTCCGCGCGGATGGAACGGGCGGCCTTGTCGACGACGGCGCGGGTCACCATGAGCCCCTCCGCGATCCCGGCCAGCTCGCCGCCCGGCTTCCAGGCGGAAAACAATGTTAGAAACGGTATCTTCTGTGCTTCCGGCATGGTTCCAATTCTCTCCTAAACTCCAGTCCGGGCGGCCCCGGGCCGCCCCTGCAGGTGGTACATGCGGGCAGGCCGGCGGCGGCGGAACGGCAAACGGCGGCAGGGCCGTCCTTTCGCCGGTACTCCGGCCGGCACGCGCATCACAGCGTGTCGATCAGCAAAAACAGCTCGTCCACCAGCGCCTGCTGGGGAACCTTTTTCACGATCTCGCCCTTACGGAACAAAAGGCCCTCGCCGTCTCCGCCGGCGATGCCCACATCGGCGGCGGACGCCTCGCCGGGACCGTTGACCACGCACCCCATCACCGCCACGGTGATGGGCTTATGGACCCCCTTCAGCCGCTCCTCCACCTGGCCGGCCAGGCCGATCAGGTCGATGCGGGTGCGCCCGCAGGTGGGACAGGCGATCAGATCGGGCTCCCCCCGCTCCAGGCCCACCGCCTTCAAGATATCCTTTGCCGCGCGAACCTCCTCCACCGGGTCGGCGGAGAGGGACACCCGGAGCGTGTCTCCGACGCCGAGGGCCAGCAGGCCCCCGATCCCCACGGCCGATTTGAGCGTACCCATACGCAGGGTGCCCGTCTCGGTCACGCCGAGGTGCAGCGGATAATCGCTTTCCTCCGCCATCCGGCGGTAGGCCGCCATGGTGACCGGTACGCTGGAGGACTTGAGGGACACGCAGATATCGGTAAAGTCGTACCGCTCCAGCAGGGCAATGTGGCCGAAGGCGGACTCCACCAGCGCTTCGGCGGTCACTCCGCCGTATTTCGCCAGGATGGGCTTTTCCAGCGAGCCGCCGTTGACTCCGATGCGGATGGGGACGCCGCGCTGCCGGCAGGCTTGGGCCACCGCTTTCACCCGGTCTTCTCCGCCGATGTTGCCGGGGTTGATGCGCACCTTGTCGCACCCCGCCGCAATGCATTCCAGGGCCAGCCGGTAGTCGAAGTGGATATCCACCACCAACGGGATGGAAATGCGCTCCCGAATGGCGCCCACGGCCCGTGCGGCGGCCCGGTCGGGCACCGCCACCCGGACGATCTGGCAGCCCGCCGCCTCCAGGCGCCGGATCTGCTCCACGGTGGCCGCCACGTCGTCGGTGCGGGTGTTGGTCATGGACTGGATGCTCACCGGGGCGCCGCCGCCCACAGGAACGCCGCCGACCAAAATCTGTTTTGTCACTGTCCCGTCCCCCTCAGAAGAGCTTGACGACGTCGCTCACTGCCACCACCACCATCAATCCGATGAGGCAGCAGAACCCCGCCATATTGATATAGCCCAGATATTTTTGATTGATGCGCCGCCGGGTGAGCCGGTGCCACACGCCGTCCACCACCAGGAACAAAATCTGTCCGCCGTCCAGGGCCGGGATGGGCAGCAGGTTCATCACCGCCAAATTGATGGCGATGAAGGCCACAAAATTCAGGATATTCCGGACGGCCTCGCCCGCGCTCTCCGATTGGGCGCCCATCTCCCCCATGGCGTTGACAATCCCGATGGGGCCCGACATATCCCGCACCCCCACCGCGCCGGTGATCAGATCGCCCAGGCTCATCCACACCATACGCACATAGCTCACCGACTGATACCAGGCGTTCTTCAGCTTGAGGCCCAGCGTGGCCTCCTCCACCTGTCCGATATAGACGCCCCGCTTCTGGACTTGCTGGCCGTTCGCATCCGTCAGGGTGCGCACCGGCATGCTTACGCCGTTCAGCGTCACGCGCGCGCCGTCCCGGATCACCTCCAGGTCCACAGTGTCGCCCGCCCGGTCCAGATAGAGCAGCGCGTCGGCATTAAAATAGATGCGGTGGCCGTCCACCCGGTACAGCCGGTCGCCGGGCAGCAGGCCGGTCTGCTGAAGGTCCTCCGCGCCGGGCATATAGCCGGTGACCACCGGGGCCACGAACCCCTCCACCTGGGAAAAGAGGGCCAGGATCAGAACCACCCCGGCCGCAAAATTGAAGAAGGCCCCGGCCACCAGGATGAAAAACCGCTTCCAGGCGGGCTTGTTCCCAAAGGCCCTGGGGTCGTCGGAGTCCTCCCCCTCCCCCTCCATGGCGCAGAAGCCGCCGATGGGAAAGGCCCGGAGGGAATAGGACGTCTCCCCGCTCCGGCGGGAAAACAGCTGCGGCCCCATGCCGATGGCGAACTCGTTGACCCGGACTCCCAGCGCCTTGGCGGCAATAAAGTGGCCGAATTCATGGATGGCGATGAGCAGGCCGAACATCAGGACGGCGATGAGGATATAAACGATGGTCATAGAACGCTCCTTATTCATTGGGCGGATGCATCCGGGGCCGCCGTGGCCCTAAGGCCCCGGATGGGCTAAAAAGCGGTTTGGACCGGCCGGAGGAAAGCGGCGCAGCAGCAGACGGTGGCCCCGCCGCACCCGGGCGCTACGAAATCGCGATGGCGCGGGCCGCGGCGTCGGCCTCCAGAATATCCTCCAGCGTAGGCGCCTGGACCGCCGGCACCCCACGCAGCGCACGCTCCACCCGTTCCCCAATCCCGCCGAAGGAGCAGCGTCCGGCCAAAAACAGCCCCACCGCCGCCTCGTTGGCTCCGTTGAGCGCCGCCGTGGCCGTACCGCCGGTACGGGCGGCTTCCAACGCCAGGCGCAGGCAGGGAAACGCCTCGTAATCCGGTGCGCAGAAGGTCAGCGGCGGGCAGGACAGCAGGTCCAGCGGCTTTGCCGCCGCCGCCGTCCGCTCCGGCCACGTAAGGGCGTACTGGATCGGCAGGCGCATGTCGGGCGCGCCCAGCTGAGCCAGCACCGCATTATCACAGTATTCCACCAGGGAGTGGACTATACTCTCCCGATGGATCACAATGGAGATTTTTTCCGGCGGCATGCAATACAGCCGCATGGCCTCGATGAACTCCAGGCCCTTGTTCATGAGGGTGGCCGAATCAATGGTGATCTTGGCCCCCATGGACCAGTTGGGGTGCTTGAGCGCCTGCTCCCGGGTGGCGCGGGACACGCGCGTCCGGTCCCAGCCGAAGAAGGGCCCGCCGGAGGCGGTGAGGATCAGGCGCTTCACCTCTCCCCGGTCCCGGCAGCCCTGAAGGCACTGAAAAATGGCGGAATGCTCCGAATCCACGGGAACGAGCCGGGCGCCGCAGCGCTGCGCCTCGTCCAGCACCAGTTCCCCGGCGCATACCAGGGTCTCCTTATTGGCCAGGGCGACGCGCTTGCCCGCGCGGACGGCGGCCAGCGTAGGGCGCAGACCCACCATACCCACTACGGCGGTCAGTACGGTATCGGCCCCCTCCAGGGACGCCGCTTCCAGCAGCCCCTCCATGCCGGAGGCCACCCGCACCTGCGTATCCGCCAGCCGGACGCGCAGGTCGGCGGCGGCCGTCTCATCCATCAGCACGGCAAGCTCCGGAGCAAAGGCCCGGCACTGCGCCTCCAGCCGCTCCACATCCCGGTTGGCCGTCAGCGCGGCCACAGTCATGCCACAGGCGGCAATCACCTCCAGTGACTGCCGCCCGATGGAACCGGTAGAACCCAGCAGCGCGATCCTTCTGCTCATGCGCCCACCCCCACGGCGGGCAGGATGCGGATCAGAAGCTCGATCAGCGGGGCGCAGAAAATCACGCTGTCGAAGCGGTCCAGCACACCGCCATGCCCCGGGAAAATGTTGCCGAAGTCCTTGATGCCGTATTCCCGCTTGATATAGGAGAAGGACAGGTCCCCCAGCTGGGAGACCACGCTGCCCAGCGCGCCGTAGAGGGCCAGGGCGGCATAACTTACCTGCCAGCGGAAAGCGAACTGGAGCAGCGCGCCGTAGAGCACGCTGCACACCACCGCCCCAGCAAAGCCGCCCACAGCGCCCTCCACCGTCTTTTTGGGCGAGAGCTCCGGCGCCAGCTTATGCCTGCCGAACGCCATGCCGGCAAACAGGGCGAACGCGTCGCTGATAAAGGCCACGATAAAAGGCAGCACCACCAGCGCCTCCCAATTGCCCATCAGGCGGATGCGCAGGAAGGAGGACAGGAAAAAGGGGATGAAGACCGACAGGAAAAACGCCCCGCCCATCTTTTCCAGCGTGATGCGCTTGCGGCTGGCGATGGCCTCACAGAACAGCAGCAGCACGTAGACGAACAATCCGCACAGGGCGGGCAGCGGACGGCCGTCGTAGTAGACCCAGAAGGGGATCAGGCCCGCCAGCAAAATGGAGTAGCCGGAAATGCGGGGATGCTTCAAAAAGCTGGTGGACCACAGGGCCTCATGCACCGCGATCATGGAGAGGGCGGCGATGATGATCGGCAGGATGATGGGCCAGACCGGGGATACCCCATAGATCGCCGCCAGCAGCAGCGGGATAAAGATCACCGCCACCAGGACACGTTTCCCCACTCAAACACCTCCAAAACGGCGGGAGCGGCTCTGATAAGCCGCCAACGCCCGATGCAGCTCGTCTTTGGAAAAGTCGGGCCACAGCACGTCGGTAAAATAGAATTCCGCATAGGCGGACTGCCAGAGCAGGAAGTTGGAAATACGTACTTCCCCGCTGGGCCGGATGATCAGATCGGGATCGGGCACCCCGGCGGAGAACAGATACTGTCCAAAGGCCGCCTCGTCCAGAAAGCCCGGAGCGGTCTCCCCCGCGGCGCAGGCGGCGGCAAACGCCTTACACGCCCGAATGATCTCGTCCCGGCCGCCATAGTTGAGACAGATGTTCACCTGCACGCCGTCGTAGTGCTTTGCGATCTCCTCCGTGCGCTCGCACAGCTCCCGCAGTTCCCGGGGCAGCGGCGTCAGGTCCCCGAAAAATTTCATCTTCACCCGGTCCCGCTCCATGCGGCCGATGGCCTCCAGCAGGTACTTCTTCAGCAGGCCCATGATGGCGGAGACCTCCTCCGCGGGGCGTTTCCAGTTTTCGGTTGAAAAGGCGTACACCGTCAGATACTCCAGGCCGATGTCCTTGCAGTAGGTGGCGATCGTACGGAAGGTCTCCGCCCCGGCCGCGTGACCTGCCGTACGGGGCAGGCCGCGCTTTTTCGCCCAGCGCCCGTTGCCGTCCATGATGATGGCCACATGCCGGGGCAGGCGCTCAAAATCCACCTGAGGCACAGGGGCCTGCTTTGGTTTTAAAAATGCCATATTCCATCCTACCCGGTCCAATAATAGTGTGCGGGACACCGCCGTGCCCCGCACAGCCCCCGATCCCGGGGGCAACGGGGGCGAAGGCCCCCAAAACACGCCGCAGCGTGCCGATCCTTTACCGTTTCCCGCCGGACCTTAAGGCACGGCCGTCTCCCAAAGGCGGCGGCAGACGCGCCGCGGCCGCGCCTGCGGCGCCCGGAAGGGCTCACACCGCCATGAGCTCCGTTTCCTTCTTCGCCGTCAGCTCGTCGATCTGCTTGCAGCGCTTCTCAGTCAGGTCCTGGAGCTCTTTTTCGAACTCCTTGCGGTCATCCTCGGTGATCTCAGACTTCTTCTCCATGGCCTTGAACTTGTCCATGGCGTCCCGCCGGATGTTGCGGATGGCCACTTTCCCGTTTTCGCCGTACTTTTTGACCTGTTTGGTCAGTTCCTTGCGGCGCTCCTCCGTGAGCTGGGGGAAGGCCAGGCGGATAACGCGGCCGTCGTTCTGGGGATTGATGCCCAGATCGGAGGACTGGATGGCCTTTTCAATGGCCTTGAGCAGGCTTGCGTCCCAGGGCTGGATCATCAGGCTGCGGGGATCGGGCGAGGAGATGGCCGCCACCTGATTGATCGGGGTGGCGGTGCCGTAATAGTCCACGGTGATCTTATCCAGCACGGCGGCGTTGGCCCGCCCGGCCCGGACGCTGGCGAAATCGCCCATGACCACCTCGATGGTCTTCTGCATCTTTGCGTCGAATTCCTGATTGACTTCCTTCATCTCACGGTTCCTCCTTGACAATCGTTCCTATTTTTTCACCCAGGACCACCCGCAGAATGTTCTCAGGGTCCTTCAGGGCAAAGAGGATCACTGGGATCTTATTGTCCATGGACAGGGACGTGGCGGTGGAGTCCATCACCTCCAGATGCTTGGCCAGCACGTCGTCGTAGGTGATAGTATCGTATTTGACCGCGCTGGGGTCCTTCCGGGGGTCGGCGCTGTACACGCCGTCGATATTCTTGGCCAGCAGGATGGCGTCGGCGTCGATCTCAGCCGCCCGCAGCACAGCCGCAGTATCGGTGGAAAAGAAGGGGTTGCCCGTGCCGCAGCCAAAGATGACCACGCGGCCCTTCTCCATATGCCGGATCGCCTTGGAGCGGATGTAGGGCTCTGCGATGGAGCGCATTTCGATGGCGGTCTGCACGCGCACATCCACGCCCTTCTGCTCCAGCACGTCCGCTACGGCCAGTGCGTTGATGGTGGTGGCCAGCATGCCCATATGGTCGGCCCTGGTACGCTCCATCCGGTCGCCGCCGTCCTTCAGGCCACGCCAGAAATTACCGCCGCCGACCACAACGCCCACCTGGACGCCCAGATCTACACACTTTTTGATCACGTCGCATACGCTGCCGATCACGTCGAAATCCAGCCCGCGGCTTGCCTCCCCTGCCAGAGCCTCGCCGCTGACCTTCAGAAGCACCCGCCTGTACTGCGGTTCGCTCATAGTTCCAACCCCTTCTGCATGGTATTTTGATCCTCCCTATTTTAATATAGTTTTCCACTTTTGCATAGAGGCTAGGCTAAAGTTTTTACAATTTGTTCGCAATCCTTTCCCCGTAAAAAACCGCCGGGAAGCTTCGCTTCCGCCGGCCGGGACGCGCCGCCCTCTTGCCGGATCCCCGGACTGCCCCGCAGCGGCCAAAGAACGCGGAGCACGGAAAAGTGCCGGACACGCCTGTGTCCGGCACTCGAAAGCCCTCTGCGATCTGCTTGCCCAGCTGCTTGGCGATCTCCTCGGCGAAGTTCGCTCCCCACCCGGCACATGCCGGGCGGGGGCCCCGGATTTTGATAAGGTAAAATAAGTTGCGCAAATATAAAAGAGGATAAAAAGAGACATGGTTTGCAGAACTCTGGTAGAATGAAGTTGCGACACACCATTCTGAAAGGAGTCTGTAAACCATGTCCGAGAAAATTGTACAACTGAA
>NZ_JALFGV010000067.1:0-42079 GCF_022777125.1 Lawsonibacter sp. | reverse complement strand
GATCGCACCCAGGATGGGGCCAAAAAAGGGAATGATGTTGGTCACCCCGATCACAACGCTGATCAGCATGGGGTACGGGATACGCAGGATCAGGCACAGGAGGAAGCACAATACGCCGATAATGGCGGAGTCGATCAGCTTGCCGTTGATGAAACCCACGAACACCTTGTTGGCGTGGCTGCAGATCTGCAGAAATTTGTCGGCCCTCCGCTTTGGAACGACAGCATAGAGCATTTTTTTCAGCTGAGGCACCAGCCGCCCCTTTCCAGCCAGCATATAGATGGAGGAAATGACCGCAGTGATGCCGGAGATGATGCCGCTGCCCACCGCCATCCCGAAATCCAGCAGCTGCGGCAGGGAGCTGGCCACTGTTTCCGTCAGCTTGCTGGTCAAGTTTTTGATAAATTCCAGGCTTTCCTCGATCCCGGCCCCTTCCAGCTGGAACTGCTCCGTCACCTGCTGGACCAAACGTTCCAGTCCGTTCAGGTAGTACTGCATGTTCGTGGCCAGATCCATGATGCTCTGGACCACCTGCGGCAAAATCATCTGCAGCAGAATCACCACCAGGGCCAGGGCCAGCAGATAGACGGTCAGGATGGATAATCCGCGCTTAAACCTTAATTTGCGGTAAACCTTCCGTTCAAAAAAGCACATGGGCGTATTGAGCAGATAGGCAATGGCAAACCCGGCGATGAAAGGCGATACCACCCCCATAAACAGGCTCAGCCGGGTCTGGATCACGTCGAAATGGGTCAGCGCCACATAGAACAAAATCGCAATCAGCAGGACCAGCAGCAGTGAAATGGATCTCCCATCCAAAATATACCATTTTCGTTTGTCCTTGTTTTCCTTATCCGGCACGCATCCTGTCCCCCTTCGGTTGCTACGGTTATGGATCACAGTACGGTCGATCCGGCCGTGCGTCTTGCTGCGGCAGGGCCGCACGAATCAGCCGCAGAACGGTTTCCCCTTATTCCGTATCATAGCACGGCCGCCGGTATTGCGCAACCGGAAACGGTCCTGCCGCAGTCTGATTGGAATATGGTCATGAAATCCGCGCTTCTTTCCGTTCTTTTCTTAAGGCATCACCGCACAATTCCCCACGCGCGTCTTGGCGGCCAATTTGTCCCACAAATGCGTTGCAAAACCTTGCAATACACAAAGTATTCCTGCGGTTTTGCGCCTTTTGGCGGCACAAATTTTTGCGCCAATCCACACGCGCTGAATGATGCGGTAATGCCTTAATCTTACCATACCCAACGGTCGGACCGATAAACTATTTTTTAAGGTTCTTTTGTTTTTTTCGAAAAAACAGCGGCGGGACCCATCCTGATACAAGAAACAGACCCCGCCGCTGTTCTGTTTTACCGTCTGTTTTTCAAATCAGGCTTACCCGGTGGAATACCTTCTTGCCCTTTTTGAGCATCACGCCCTCGCCGGAGAGCTGCTGCTCCGTGAGCGCGGCTGCAATATCGGTGATCTTGACGCCGTCCACCTCCACGCCGCCCTGCTGCACCAGGCGGCGGGCTTCCGAGCGGGAGGGCGTCAGGCCGCACTTGACCATCAAATCCAGCAGCGCGATTTTTCCGTCGGTCAAGTCGTCGGAGGCGAGTCCGGTGGCGGGCACATTGGACTTATCTCCGCCCTGGGCAAAGAGGGCGCGGGCAGCCTGCTGGGCCTTCCCGGCCTCCTCCTCCCCATGGACCAGTTTGGTCAGCTCAAAGGCCAGGATCTCTTTGGCAGTGTTGAGCTGGGCCCCCTCCCAATGATCCATCTCGTCGATCTGCTCCAGCGGCAGGAAGGTGAGCATGCGCAAACACTTGAGCACATCGGCATCGCCGACGTTGCGCCAGTATTGATAGAACTCATACGGAGCGGTCTTATTGGGGTCCAGCCATACGGCCCCGGACTGGGTCTTGCCCATCTTCTTGCCCTCGGAATTGAGCAGCAGCGTGATGGTCATGGCGTGGGCGTCCTTCCCCAGCTTGCGGCGGATCAGCTCGGTACCGCCCAGCATGTTGGACCACTGATCGTCTCCGCCGAACTGCATATTGCATCCGTAGTGCTGGAACATGTGGTAAAAGTCGTAGGACTGCATGATCATATAGTTGAATTCCAGAAAGCTCAGGCCCTTTTCCATGCGCTGCTTGTAGCACTCGGCCCGCAGCATGTTGTTGACGGAGAAGCAGGCGCCCACCTCCCGCAGCAATTCCACGTAGTTCAGCTTCAGCAGCCAATCCGCATTGTTGAGCATCCTGGCCTTCCCCTCGCCGAATTCGATAAAGCGCTCCATCTGCTTTTTGAAGCAATCGCAGTTGTGCTGGATGGTCTCGGGCGTCATCATGGTGCGCATATCGCTTCGGCCGGAGGGGTCTCCAATCATTCCGGTACCGCCGCCGATCAGGGCGATGGGCCGGTTGCCCGCCATCTGCAGCCGCTTCATCAGGCACAGGGCCATGAAGTGGCCTACGTGAAGGGAATCCGCAGTGGGATCGAAGCCGATATAGAATACCGCCTTGCCCGCATTGATCATTTTAGAGATCTCTTCCTCATTGGTGACTTGGGCAATCAGCCCCCGGGCCTTGAGTTCTTCATAACAAGTCATGTTCATTTCGTTCCTCTCGTTTGATGTTCCGCAAATATTCCATGTGATAGGTCTTCACCTGAAACCCCAGTCCCTCATACAGCGACCGGGCGGAATTGTTGAAGGCGTAGACCGATAACTCCACGCTGTCCAGCCCAAGCGCCGCCGCCCGCTCCGCTACCCAGCGCATCAGCGATGTCCCGATCCCCTGTCCCCGACAGGACTGCGCCACACACAAGGCTTCCACACAGGCGATGCTCCGCCCCGCCAGGATCGTCTGCCCTTTCGCCTGCGTCTTGACGCTGACCAGACAGACCCCCACCGGAACCCCATCCCGCTCTGCTACCGCAGACAACCGCTCCCCTTCCGCCAACTCGTCCCGATAGGATGCCGCAAGCGTCTCCGGGGATGCCGCCCGGAACAGATCGGGCCGATTCTGGACATGGAGCGCATGGACCTGGGCCATCAGCTCTTTGCAGCGTCCGTAATCCGCCCGGCAGAGCGGTCGTATGCACAGCGTCCTTTTCATTCCAGCAGCCTCCTTCCGCAGTGGGGACGCTTCGGGTCGTCCAGGTCGTGGGACTGTCCGCAGGCGGGACAAGGGACCTGCGCGATACCGCTGCCCGCATCCCCGGGTAATTCCACGGCGTAAAATTCCAGCCTCCTGCACGAACTGCAACAATAGAGGTCTACGGTCAACGCGCCGGACAAGAGATGGTCCAAATTGCCGAACAGCCAGCTGGCTTTCCCTTTTTGCAGCGTTTCCTGTCCGACCCAGCCCATCGCTCCGCCGCAGCGCAGGCAGATCTCCCGTTTCACCCAAGTCCACACCCTTTCCGATCAAAAAACGCCCCCTGTCCGTTCGGACAGAGGGCGTAAAGACGCGGTACCACCTCTGGTTCGCCGTCTCCTCGCAGACAACGGCCTCATCGGGTGCAGTCACACCCCAGGCGCGGTAACGGGCGCACCCGACACAGCCCTACTAGGTCAAAACCGTTCCGGCGGCTGCTCCAAGGCGTATTCCCAGGCGGCCCCTCTCCCCCTCGCACCATTTCGGGGGTTCTCTGGGCAGGCGCCTTCCTGGTACTCTTCCCTGTCATCGCAGTTTGATATTGCCTTGCATTATAGTATAACCCGTTTTGTTTGTCAACGACTTTCTTTTTTATAGCGCTGCGCCGCGTCCAGCAGTTCCCCCGCGCTCTCCAGCGCCGCGGGGGTGATCTGCGCTCCGGCGGTCAGCCGGGCCAGCTCCGCCTTGCGTCGCTCCCGGTCCAAAACCTCCACCTGCGTAAAGGTCCGCCCCTTGCGCTCTCCTTTTTCCACTGAAAAATGTACATCCGCCATCGCCGCCAGCTGGGGCAAATGGGTCACGCAGAGCACCTGCTTGCGCCCGGCCACATCGGCCAGTTTTTCCGCCACCTTCTGGGCCGCACGGCCGGACACGCCGGTGTCCACCTCATCAAAGACCAGGGTGCCCACGTCGTCGTTTTCCGCCAGCACGTTTTTCAGGGCCAGCATGATGCGGGCCAGCTCGCCGCCGGAGGCGATCTTCTGGATCGGCTTCAGATCCTCTCCCACGTTGGCGGACAGGAGGAACTGCACCTCATCCATCCCCGTCTCATCCAGACCGTACTCTCCGCCCTTCTCCCGGAATTCCGCCTGAAAACGCACCTTGGGCATGTCCAGCTGGGCCAGCTCGGACTGGATGCGCTTCTGGAGCGTTTCGCCCGCCTGACGCCGCGCATCGGAGAGCCGTTTGGCGCTCTCCCGCGTCTCTTCCAGCGCCTTGTCCCGTTTCTTCTCCAGCCGCGCCAGCGTGTCGCTGGAAAACTGGATCTCATCCAGCTCCTTCCGGCAGCGGTCCAGATAGGCCAGCATCTCCTCCACCGTGTCGCCGTATTTCTTTTTCAAACGGTAGATCACGTCCAGCCTGCCCTCGATCTCATCCAATTCACCAGGCTCGAACTCAAAGCCGCAACGCAGCTCTCGGACCTGCTCGGCCAGATCGTCGGCGTCGGAGCGCAGCCCCGACAGCCGCTGAGCCAATTCGGCCACTGGAGCGCTCATGCGCCCGGCGGCGCGCAGCGCCCCCTCCGCCTGTGCGATCAGAGCCGCGGCGCCCTCCAGTTCGTCGCTGCCGGACAGAGCCGCGTGGGCGATCTCCACCGCCTCGATGAGCCGGCCCGCATTGCGCAGCAGCACACGCCGTTCGCTCAGCGCCTCATCCTCGCCCGGTTTCAGACCGGCCCGCTCCAGCTCGCTGATCTGAAAACTCAGGCTGTCGATCCGCCGGGCCTTTTCCGCCTCGTCCATCTCCAGCGCGGCCATTTCATGCCGTATGGCCTGGAACCGGTCAAAGGCCGCCTGATAGGCCGCGCAAAGCGCCTGGGTACCGCCGAAGCGGTCCAGGTAGCCCAGGTGGCAGCTCTCATCCAAAAGCTGCTGCCCGTCGTGCTGGCCATGGATGTTCAACAGCTGCCGTCCCAGCGCCCGAAGCTGGGATACCGTGATCAGCCGACCGTTCAGACGACAGACATTCTTCCCGTCGCTTTGGATCTCACGCTGAAGCAGAAGCGTTCCGTCCTCATCCGGCCCCATGCCGTTTTCCCGAAACCAAGGCAGTTCCGGCAAGCCCTGAAACACCGCGTTCACCAACGCAGACCTGGCCCCGGTGCGGATCAGGTCGCGGCTGGTACGCTCGCCCATGACCGCTCCGATGGCGTCCACCACGATGGACTTGCCCGCGCCGGTCTCGCCGGTCAGCGCGTTGAAGCCCCGGTCAAACTGGATATCCGCCGATTCGATCACCGCAATATTTTCGATATGGAGCAAAGAAAGCATCGTCTCACCACCAGTCTTACAGACGTTCCGCCGCCCCGGATCCGGCGCCGGGCGTGGCAGCGTCCCTCTCCGGGCTTATTTCAGCATCTTATGGATTTCGTTGCAGAATTCCGCCGCATCCTCATTGGTGCGCAGGATCAGAATAGCGGTGTCGTCTCCGGCCAGGCTGCCGACCAGATTCTGGATCTCCATCCCGTCGATGGCGGAGCAGGCGGCGGAGGCCAGGCCGGGCATGGTTTTCAATACCACGATATTCTGCGCCAGATCGAAGGAAATGACCCCCTCCTTAAAAATCGTGCGCAGCCTCCCGGCAAAGTTCAGGGAGGTCTTGCGCTCCGATACGGCGTATTTGTACGTGCCGTACCCCGTCAATTCCTTGACCAGATGCAGTTCCTTGATGTCCCGGGAAATCGTGGCCTGGGTGGATTGGACCCCACGCGCCTTCAGCTCCGAGAGCAATTGATCCTGGGTCTCCACATCCCGCTCCTCAATGATACGTAAGATCTCCTGCTGCCGTTTTGACTTCATGGTTACGCTCCTCCCAACTTTTGGTTCAAAATATCATAAAAGGACCGGTTCGTCAGCCGAACCAGATGGGTTTTGGAGGCGGACATCTTCAATTCCACCACATCCCCGCCGTTGAGTTTGAACGCCTTTCCGCCATCCACGGAGAGATAGGTCGTCTTCCGGGCGGCACGTCCCATTTTGACGGAGACCGTCCGCTCCTTTCCCAGCACAAAGGAACGGGCGGACAGCGCGTGGGGGCAGATCGGAGTAATAATGATATTTTCCGCCGTCGGTTCGACGATGGGGCCGCCGGCCGACATGGAATAGGCGGTGGAGCCGGTCGGCGTGCTGACGATGACGCCGTCGGAGGAAAAGCTGAAGATCCGCATCTGGTCGGCGCAGACCTCAAGATCCACCATGCGGGCCACCGCGCCCTTGGTCAGAGCCGCGTCGTTGAGCGCAATATCGGTGTAAACGCTTTTACCTTCCCGGCGGACCGTCACATCCAGCATCATGCGGGACTCCACGGTATACCGGCCGGCAGCAATTTTGGAGAGATGGGAAAGCTCGCTCTGCTCCAGTTCCGCCATAAAGCCCACACTGCCCAAATTGACCCCCAGGATGGGCACGCCGCAGGCATTGGCGTCCTTGGCCGCGTGGAGGATGGTTCCATCCCCGCCAAAGCAGATGAGCATGTCCGCGTCCTTCAATTCCTGCTGGGTGTCCAGAAAGCGGATGTGTCTGGGCAGCTCCACATTGGTGCCCTCCACTTGAAACGGCAGACACATGGCGGTCTCCACCCCGGCGTTTTTCAAAATGCGCTCGGCGGATTGGGCCGCCTTGATCCCACGATCCCGGTAGGGGTTGGGGCTGAGTACCACTTTCATGCTCTCTCTCCCTCCAGCGCGTCGTGAGAGGCTTCCACCAAGGCCTTCAGGTCTCCGTTCCACGGCGTTCCGGCTCCGGCGGTCAGATGTCCCAGATATTCGATATTTCCCTCCGGCCCGCGGATGGGCGAAAAGCTTATTTCCTTTACAGAAAAGTCCGCTTCCGCCGCGTTGCGCAGGAATTGCTCCAGCACCTCCAGGTGGACTGCCGGGTCCCGAACCACCCCCTTTTTTCCCACCTTCTCACGGCCCGCTTCAAACTGCGGCTTGACAAGGCATACCACTTGCCCATCCTCTTTCAGGATGCCGCGCAGGGCGGGCAGGATCAGGCGCAGAGAGATGAAGGACACGTCCACGGTGCCAAAGTCCAGGGACTCTGAAATCTGTTCCGCCGTGAGGTAGCGTACATTGGTCCGTTCCATACACACGACCCTTGGGTCGCTGCGCAGGCTCCACGCCAACTGACCGTAGCCCACGTCCACAGCGTACACCTTCTCCGCACCGTTCTGAAGCATACAGTCGGTAAAACCGCCGGTGGAAGCGCCTGCGTCAATCGCATGGGCTCCTGTCAAATCAATGCCGGTAAATACCTTCAGCGCCTTTTCCAGCTTGAGCCCGCCGCGGCTCACATAGGGAAGGGTCTGTCCACGCACCTCGATCGGCGCGTTTTCTTCGACCGGGGCGCCTGCCTTCTCTACCTTCCGGTCCTTCACATAGACCTGACCGCTCATGATCACCGCCTGGGCCCGCTGGCGGCTTTCCGCCAGTCCCCGTTCCACCAGCAGCAGATCCAGCCGCTTTTTAACCGTTGCCATGTCCGCAGACCTCCAACGCCTTTCTGCACAGACTCTCCCCGTCCAGGCCGCAATAATGCCGCAGCTGCTGTACGGTCCCATGCGTCACAAACCCCGGCCCGGTATCCGCCAGAGCCAGTCCTTTGAGCGGAATACCGGCACGTGCGGCGGCGGCGGCCAGCCGGTTCCCCACGCTGTTGGAGGGAGCGCTGTCCTCCGCTGCCAGAAGCCGTCCGGTCCTGCGCAGAGATTCCAACAGAATATCCGACGCTATGGGTGTAATGCAATTTAACTTTACGACTTCAGCCTGAACGCCATAGCGCTCCAGCCGCCGGGCACAGTCCAGCAGCGGATCGATCATGCTCCCGTAGCCGGCCAATGTGATGTCGCTCCCCCGCCGCAGGATGCACGCGGGCGCGGGCGCAGAATCGGCGGTATACGTCCCTTCCCCGCCGCGCGGATAGCGCACCGCTACAGGGCCATTGACCTGATAGACGGCATAGGAGAGCATGGAGCGCAGTTCCGCAAAGCTGCTGGGGCACAAAACGGTCATGCCGGGCACCGTGTCCAGAAAGGCCGGATCGAATACCCCGTGATGGGTCTCTCCGTCTTCCCCCACCAGACCGGCCCGGTCCACCGCCAGCACCACGTGGAGCTGCTGGAGGGCCACGTCGTGGATCAGCATGTCATAGGCGCGCTGCAAAAAGGAGGAATATACGGCAAAGACCGGACGTATCCCCTGCTTTGCCATACCGGCCGCCATCGTTACGGCATGGCCCTCCGCTATGCTCACATCGAAAAAGCGCTGGGGAAAGCGCCGGGCAAATTCGTCCAGACCGGTACCTCCCTGCATGGCCGCAGTAATGGCGACCAACCGTTCATCCTGCTGGGCCAGTGCGCACATGGTCTGCCCAAACACTGCGGAAAAGTTCGGCTTCGGCGGCTGTACCGGCTCCCCGTTCCCCACGCAGAACCGGCCCACGCCGTGAAAGCGGTCCGGATTGCGCTCCGCTGGTGGATAGCCCTTTCCCTTTACAGTTCTGACGTGGAGCAGAACAGGGCTTTTTAATTCCTTGGCGTAGCCCAGCAGCCGGGTCAATCCCTTCACGTCATGACCATCCACCGGACCCAGATAGGTAAAGCCCATATCTTCAAAGAGGCTGCACGGAAGCAGCGTCTCTTTGACCGCTGTTTTGATTTTGTGTGTCACATTATAAATGTGTCCGCCCAACGGCAGCACGCTCATGACCTTGCGATAGCCCTTTTTGAATTGCAGATATTGGGGCTTGAGGCGCTGGCGTGCCAGGTGGTCTGCCACACCGCCCACGCTTTTGGTGATTGACATGCCGTTGTCGTTGAGTATGACGATCAGCGGCTCGCCGCTGTCGCCTGCGTCAGACAATCCCTCGTAAGCCAGGCCGCCGGACAGCGCTCCGTCCCCAATCAACGCCAAAACATGATAGTCCTGCTTCTGTAAGGTCCTTGCCCTTGCCATTCCAACCGCCACGGATACGGAGTTGGAGGCATGCCCCGCTACAAAAGCGTCGCAGACGCTTTCCGCCGGTTTGGGAAACCCGGCGATCCCGCCAAAGGTGCGCAGCGTTTCCATCGCGTCGTTGCGTCCGGTCAGAATCTTGTGCGCATAGCACTGATGTCCCACATCAAAGACCAGCCGGTCCCGCCCGGTATCGAATACCCGGTGAATGGCCACGATGAGTTCCACCGCCCCCAGACTGGAGGCAAGGTGTCCGCCGGTACGGGAGACCGTATCGATCAGCCGCGCCCGCAGCAGGGCGCAGACCTGCGCCGCTTCGCTGTCGTTCAGGCCGCTGAGGTCGTTTGTCAATGTATCCAAGCTAAGAATGGTATCACCTCCAGGCCTTCCTTGGCCTGTTTCATGCAAACCACCAGGCGCCCAGCAGCCCCACGCCGATCCCCAGCAGGCCGCCCATGAGCACCTGGAACGGGGTATGGCCGAGCAGCTCCTTAAGCTCCTTGCCAAAGAGGGCGGGCTTCATCTCCGTCCAGTGTTCCATAATATAATTGAGAATTTTGGCCTGTTCCCCCGCCGCCTTGCGTACGTTGGCCGCATCGTACATGACCACGATGGCCACCACCGCCGCCAGCGTAAAGGTGGGAGACGTCCAGCCATACATAGCGCCCATCGCTGAAGCGCAGGCGCATACAAAGGCGGAATGGGAGCTGGGCATGCCGCCGCTGGAGAGGATATTGCGAAAATCAAGCTTATGCTTGGTGATCAGAGTAATCACAAACTTGATCACCTGCGCCAGCGCCCAGGCCAAAATCGCCAGATTCAAAATCAGATTGCCGGTTAAAAAGTCCACTGCGTTTTTTAACATCCGACTGCCCCTTCCCTCATTTCTCCCGTCCGGCCAGCTGTTCCGCCAGCCAGCACAGGGCGCCGCCCTCGCCGCCGAAGGGGGCAAGAGCCTCTATCGCCTCGCCGGTCAGGCGCTTTACCAGCGTCCGGCAGGCATCCAGGCCCTTGAGGGTCACAAACGTCGTTTTTTCACTTCTGGCGTCGGAACCGATGGGCTTTCCGAGGGTAGCCTCGTCTCCCACTACATCCAGAATATCGTCCCGGACCTGGAAGGCCAGACCCAGACGCTCCGCATAATGCCGCACGGCCTGACGCTGCTCCTGTGTGCCGCCGGCCACGATACAGCCCATTTCCGCCGCCGCGGCAATGAGCGCGCCGGTCTTGAGCCGCTGCAGTTCTTCTACCTCGGCCAGGCTGAGCGAGTGTCCCTCCCCCGCCATATCCAGCACCTGCCCGCCCACCATGCCTCTGCCGCCGGCCGCACGGGCCAGTAGGCCTGCCGCCGCGAGCGCACGCTCCGGCGGCAGCTCCGGCGGCAGCTCCAGCATGGTCTCAAAAGCAGCCGTGAGCAAGCCGTCGCCCGCCAGCACCGCCGTGGCCTCGCCGTATACCTTATGGTTGGTGGGACGGCCCCGGCGCAGATCGTCATCGTCCATGCAGGGCAGATCGTCATGGATCAGAGAGTAGGTGTGGATCATCTCGACGGCGCCCGCAAAAGGCAGCGCGGCCGCCGGGTCGCCGCCGCACATCCGGCAGGTCTCCAGCACCAGCACAGGCCGGATCCGTTTGCCCCCCGCCAAAAGGCTGTAATACATCGCGTCGTACAGATCGCCCCTTGGTTCCCGCTCCTGAAAGCACTCGTTCAGCCAGGTTTCGATCTGTGCCCGGTGTCCGTCCAGCCGCTGCTGATGGGTCATTCCCGTCCCTCCCCGTCAAAGGGCTGCTTGACCGGGCCGCCGTCAGGCCCGGCCAGCAGCTTGCTGACCTTCTGCTCCGCCTTGTCCAGCATGCCGGAGCATTTCTTCATCAGAGCGGTTCCCTCCTCAAACAGCGTGAGGGCCTCTTCCAGCGGGGCGTCCCCCTGTTCCAGCCTGGTCACAATTTCCTCCAGGCGGGCCATGGCCTGCTCAAAATTCAGCTTTTTCTCTGCCATATGATCTCTCCCTTTCCCAGCGGCGCGGGAAACGCCCGCCCCTACAGAACCTTGCAATCGATGCTGCCGTCCGCCATGCGCAGTTCCAGCTTGTCGCCGGGATGTGCTTCCCGGATGGAGCGGACGACATGCCCGTCTTCGTTCCTGGGGATCGCATAGCCCCGGCCCAGGACCTTCAGCGGACTGATGGCGTCCAGTGTGGCCGCCCGCCGCGCAAAGCGTTCCCGTTCCCGGCCCAGCGTGCCCCGCAGCCCATGGGCCAGCTTTTCCCGCTGATAATCCAACAGGACGCGCCGGTCATTCACATAACTCATGGGGTCCTGAAGCGTACGGCAGCGCCGGGCCCGCTCCAGCAGGAAGCGCGCCCCATCCAGCCGCCGGGACACGGCGCGGCCCAGCCGCCGGGACAGCTGATCCAGCGCGGCATACTGCTCGTTCTGGTCGGGGACGGCCAGCTCGGCCGCGTTGGAGGGGGTAGCCGCCCGCAAGTCGGCCACAAAGTCGGAAATGGTCACGTCCGGCTCATGGCCCACGGCGGAGATCACGGGAATACGGGAGGCGTAGATGGCGCGGGCCACGTTCTCGTCGTTGAAGGCCCACAGATCCTCCATGGAGCCGCCGCCCCGGCCGGTAATGATTAAATCCGCCGCCTGATGGCGGTTGGCCCAGGCAATGGCGGCGCAAAGTTCCCCAGGGGCCTCCGCCCCCTGCACCCGCACCGGCAGTACCAGCACCTCCGCCATGGGCCAGCGGGCGCCCAGGATGCGGATCATATCCCGCACCGCCGCACCGGCGGAGGAGGTGATGAGGGCGATACGCTCCGGAAACCGGGGAATCTTTTTTTTATGAGCCTGGTCAAACAGCCCCTCCTGATAAAGCTTTTCCTTGAGCTGTTCGAAGGCCGCATGCAGATCGCCCATCCCATCCGGGGAGAGGGCGCTGCAATAAAGCTGATACTGGCCGTCCCTGGGAAACACGGTGACCCGGCCGAAGGCAACCACCTTTTTGCCGTTTTCCGGGCGAAAGCGCAGCGACATGGCTTCGCGCCGGAACATGACGCAGCGGATGGCCCCCTCCCCATCCTTCAGGGAAAAATAGTGGTGACCGGAGGGATAGGCCTTATAATTGGAGATCTCGCCCCGTACGAAAAGGCCGGACAGGGCGCTGTCGCCGTCCAGCAGGCCCTTGATATATTGATTGACCTGGGTAACGCTGTAAACAGGCGCCGTGCTCATCAAGCGCGCCCCCCTTCCAGGCTCCGCCGGGCCAGGATGGCCACGCCCATGGCGTTGTCGGCAGAATATTCCGGACGGGCGAAGACCGCGCCGTCCAACACGCTGCGCAGCAGACGGTTGGAGGATACACCGCCGGAGCAGAGCACCGGCAGGCCGGGATACCGCTCCAGCGCGGCATCGGTACACCGGCGCACAACGTCCGCCAGCGTCTCCAGCACGAAGCGTGCGATCCGGCCCGCCGCCTCCCCCCGCGCCGCCAACTGTTTCACCTGATTTTCCATTCCGGAAAGGGAAAAGGTCAGATCGTTGCGCCGGACGGGAAAGCCGCGGCAGGGCGGAGCCTCCGCCGCCAGGGCATCCAACGCCTTCCCCGCCGGGAAATCCAGGCCCAGCAGCAGGCCGGTACGGTCGATCAGCTGTCCGGCGGAGAGATCGCTGGTGCCGCCGATGCGCGCCGCGCAGACGTTGGTTCCCTGTGGATGCACATACAAAAGCTCGGTCGTGCCGCCGGACAGATGCCAGGCCAGCAGGGGCGCATCCAGCAGCTCCGGCCGTCCCGCCGACCAGGCTGCGGCTGCAATATGACCCTGCTGGTGGGAGACGGGACAGAACGGGACGTGCAAAACCCCGGCCAGTACGCGCCCTTGGTTCTCCCCCGCCAAAAAGCAGGGCATATAGGAGCCCTCCACCGCCCTGGGGCGGGTAGAGGCCCCTACCACAGAGATCCCCTCCAGCCAGCCCTCCGCCTCCAGCTCGG
Organism: Lawsonibacter sp.; assembly: GCF_022777125.1. Classification (NCBI taxonomy): domain Bacteria; kingdom Bacillati; phylum Bacillota; class Clostridia; order Eubacteriales; family Oscillospiraceae; genus Lawsonibacter; species Lawsonibacter sp. Next base: position 28,980 of record NZ_JALFGV010000067.1, on the reverse strand, counting down.
CGAAGCGGTCGGGCAGATGCTTGACATGCTGAAAAAGGGCGTCGGACTGACGCAACCCCAGTTCGCCGGGCCGCACGTCCAGCAGCCGTCCGGCGTTCCTTCCCGCCGTTCCGTCAAAAACAGCGGCGGAAGTGGTGTAGTTGCTGGTATCGATCCCAAGCGCGCGCATGTCAGGGCGCATCCTTGGGCGTGGTGGGAAGCCCCACCGGATCCGGCGGGCACTCGCTGCGTACGAAGGAGCCCAGGATACCGTTTACGAAGGAGACCACCTCCGGTTCCTCGTAGTGCTTGGTCAGTTCCACCGCCTCATTGATCGCGGCGGCATTGGGGATGTCCTGCATATACAGGATCTCATACATGGCGACCCGCATGATCGCCACCGCCACCCGGTTGAGCCGCGCAAAATTCCAGCCGATCGCGTAGCGGGAGATATACTCATCCAATTCCGGCGCGTGTTCATACACCCCCTTCACCAGCGCGCTGATATAGGCGCGCTGGGTCTCGTTGGGGTACTCGCTGTAAAGGGGCTCCTCCTCCCCGATGGAGGCGAAGGTGGTACGATTCATAGCCTGCGCCAGCAGCGCTTCGGCAGTCTGCCCGGTAAAGCCCAATTCAAACGTGAAGTGGACGGCAATCTCTCGGGCGGCAGTTCTGGTCATTCGGATTCCTCCAGGCAATCAATAATACACATAGATAATTATATTATACACCAGTTATGCATAAAAAGAAAAGAGCAATTTACAGCATGCGACAAAAATGTGCGGCCAAAACATGATCCGCATGCGTTTAAAGCCGGAAAAACGGCATGGCGTTATGCCATGCCGTTCCGTCGCTCGAGACAGGCCGAAGGCCTTTTGCAGCAGAGAGGGATGTATGCCGGTCCGTGCTTGAGCGCTTACACGCGATCGCCGCCCGATCCGTCGTCTTTTCCTGCGCCTGCAGGCGCGTCACAGATCTGCCCGCGCCTCAGCGCCGGGGTCCGGGCGGAACTTTCTCAGTAATTTTGGGCCCGCAGCTCAAAATAAGCGCGGGGATGCGCGCACACCGGGCAAACCTCGGGCGCCTCTTTGCCAATGTGGATATGACCGCAGTTGCGGCACTTCCACATGTACTCGTCGCCGCGCTTGAAGACCACGCCTTCTTCCAGATTCTTCAGCAGGGTCAGGTAACGCTCCTCGTGCTCCTTTTCGATCTTTCCGACGCCTTCGAACAGGAAGGCAAGTTTTTCAAAGCCCTCCTCTTTGGCAGTCTCGGCCATCTCCCGGTACATCTGGGTCCATTCTTCCTTTTCGCCCGCAGCGGCAGCCTTCAGATTCGCCGGGGTATCGCCGATCCCGCCCAGCTCCTTGAACCAGAGTTTGGCGTGCTCCTTTTCATTGCCCGCAGTCTCCTGAAAAATAGCCGCAATCTGCTCGTAGCCCTCTTTCTTGGCCTTGCTGGCAAAATAGTCATACTTATTGCGGGCCATACTCTCCCCCGCAAAAGCTTTCCAGAGATTGGCTTCCGTTTTGCTGCCCTTCAGTTCCATACTTCATGACACTCCTTCTACTATATTTTTGTTCGGTCCGCTGTTTTTGGTTCGCGATCAATTGAGGAAAATAAGTCAATGCACCCGCTTGCAGCCGACACAGATCCCAAGAAAAAGGACCTCATGACCATGCACGTCGTGGCCGCTGTGCAAAAGCGCCTGTTCATCCAGTCCCCGGTCATAGGGCAGGCCCAAATCATATACCGCGCCGCAGGCGGAACACCTGAAATGGGGATGAGGCATGGTATTGGCATCATACCGCTCCACCGGAAACGCCATGCGCACGATGGCGCCCTCGTCTGCCAGCAGATTCAAATTGCGATAGACCGTCCCCAGACTCAGATTTGGATTCTCCGGCTTGAGCCATTGATACATCATCTCCGCCGTCGGATGTTCATGGCTGGCTTTCAATGCCTCAAAAATCAACTCCCGCTGCCGTGAGTATCGTTTGCCCTTCATTGCTCATCTCCTCTTTCAAGATCAGTAACTATTACTGTTATTAATATAACAGTTCTTCCCACCTTTTGCAAGCGCAATTTATAAAAAAACAAAAATTTTACCGGGCGTAAAGCGACTGGCGCCGTGCATACTAAACTGCGGATGGAGATCATCTAAAAAACTGCGTAATCAGCAGGAGGATACGGAATGAAACGGATTTTGACAATTCTGTTCCTGGGGCTGGCTCTGACGCTCACTACGGCCGGCTGTACCCGGGACAAGGCGCCCAATGTGACCCCGACCCCCACGACACCGGCCGCTACCGCTACGCCCAGTACGAGTCCGGTCACGACCCCAGGGACCAATGATGGCGCCGTTAATGATAACGACGGCATCATTGGCAATGAGTCGACCAATGACGCGCACGCCACCGGCACCCCCGGCACCACAGGGACCGGAGGCGTCGCCGGCACCACCATCCGCCCCACTCCGCGTACCGGAACCGGCCGTGATATCGGCAATGCGGCCGGCGATATCGTCGGCGGAGTCGGCAATGCCGCCGGTGATATCGTCAATGGAGTCGGCAATGCCGCCCGTGACATCGGCACCGGAGTAAAAGACGCCTTGCACTGACCAAAGGACAGACTGCGGCATGGGTTTTCCATGCCGCAGTTTGTTTGAAGCGGCGAAAAAGCGGTCGCGCCCGCAGCATAGGAGCCTATGCTGCGGGATGTTTGTCTTTTTTAAGAATCGCGTTCTGATTTCTTAAGTCTTTGGACGGCTTGTTTTCATATCTCCAGGTCCCTTTTTTGTTATGCTTTGGACAAACAAAACAGGGAGGTATGGTTATGTCCCGACGAAAGTTGGCCGTTCTGTTCGGCGGCTGCTCCAGCGAATACTCCGTTTCGCTTCAATCCGCTCACGCGGTGCTCGCCCACTTGGACCCGGAAAAATATGAACCGGTGCTGCTGGGGATCACCCGGGAGGGCCGATGGCTGCTGTATACCGGCCCGTTGGAAGCTCTGCTGGACGATACCTGGCACCAAGACACACGCCGCACCATCCCGGCTGTCATCTCTCCGGACCGCGGCCTGCATGGTCTGCTGGTGATCGCCCCCGCCGGAATAACCGCCGTCCGCCTGGATGCGGCCTTTCCGGTGCTCCATGGAAAAAACGGCGAGGACGGAACCGTACAGGGCCTGCTGGAGCTTGCCGGAATCCCGATAGTCGGATGCGGAACATGTGCCAGCGCGGTCTGTATGGATAAAGACCTGGCCCATCGCCTGGCCGGCCAGTCCGGCGTGGCTGTGCCGCGTTCGGTGGTGTTCCGCGCCGGCGAGGATCGAGCCATGCTGCCGTCCCAGGCTGCACGACTGGGCTATCCGCTGTTCGTCAAGCCTGCCCGGGCGGGCTCCTCCTTCGGCGTCAGCCGGGTGGAGCGCCCCGACGCGCTGGACGCGGCGGTGACCGCCGCGCTGGAGCATGACAGCAAGATCCTTTTAGAGGAAGCGGTGCCCGGCTTTGAGGTGGGCTGCGCTGTGTTGGGCAATCTGGGGCTGACCGTAGGCGAAGTGGACGAAATCGAGCTGACGCAGGGATTTTTTGACTACACGGAAAAATACAACCTGATGACCGCTCAGATCCATATGCCTGCCCGGATTTCCCGGGAAACGGCGGAGTCCGTCAAGGCGGCGGCCTGTAAGGTCTACTGGGCTCTGAACTGCTCGGGGTTTGCCCGCGTGGACCTGTTTTTAACGCCGGAGGGCCGTGTGGTATTCAATGAAGTCAATACCATCCCCGGCTTCACCAGTCACAGCCGTTACCCCAACATGATGCACGGCATCGGCCTGGAATTCGGGGCGCTTCTGGACCGTGCGATCGAATTGGCGGTGGGCGCATGAAATCTGCTCCTCCGTGGCCTGCCGCCGGGACACTTCTGCTGGTCAACCGGGAGCACCCGCTTCTCCGGGCGCCGGAGGCCGAAGAACTGACGGCGGTGGACCGCAGTCATCCGGACATTCTGCTTCACCGCCGCGCCAAGGTCATGTTGGATGAACTGCTGCAGGCCGCCGGGGCAAAGGGAAGCGTGATTCCGGTGAGCGGTTACCGCACCCAGCGGGAGCAGCGGCAGATCTGGGACGATACGGTACGGGAACGGGGGCTCCGGTTCACACGGACCTATGTGGCCGCGCCGGGGTGCAGTGAACACCAGACCGGTCTGGCCGTAGATCTGGGCGAGAATGTGCCTGATCTGGATTTCATATGCCCCTGCTTCCCCGACTCGGGCCCCTGCCGTGCTTTGCGGGAAAAGGCGGCGGATTACGGCTTCGTGCTCCGTTACCCAAAGGGAAAGGAAGCGATCACCGGGATCGGCTGGGAGCCCTGGCATTTCCGCTATGTGGGCTGGCCCCATGCCCGGATCATGACGGAGCGGAATCTGGTGCTGGAAGAATATCTGGCATGGCTGCGGACGTTTCCGGCAGAGGGCGCTCCTCTGCGTTATCGGGCCGCAGGCCGCTCGTTCGAGGTATGTTACGCACCGGACGGACATCTGGACGCTCTGGAAGCGCTGCTTTCCTCCGGCATGCCCTGCCAGTGTTCGGACACCAATACCGGCGGCATGGTGTTCACTTTGTGGAGGGACGCAGGATGAAGCAATGCCGATTGGGCGGACTGGATCGCTTCCGGCCCGTCGCGGCGCTGCTGGTGGTGGCCATACACACAGGGCCGCTGCTCTCCTGGAGCCGCGACGTCAACTACCTGCTCTGTGATATTCTGGCCCGGCTGGCCGTTCCCTTTTTCTTCGCCGTCAGCGGATATTTCCTCGTGCCGGAGCTGCGGGCTCGGGGCGTGAGCGCCCTGCTCCCCTTTTTAAAAAAGGGCCTTCTCCTCTACGGCCTCTCCGCTTTGCTGTACGCTCCCATCAACCTCTACAGCGGTTATTTTTCTCAACCCGGGCTTCCTTTGGAGCTGCTGCGCGACGCCTGTTTCAACGGTCTTTTTTATCACTTGTGGTACTTTCCCGCCGTGCTGCTGGGCGGATGCATCGTCTGCCTGCTGGTCCGGCGGCTTCGTTTGGCCACCGCCGCGGCAGTCTGTGCTGTCCTTTACGTCCTGGGCCTGCTCGGTGACAGCTATTATGCCTTTACAAATGCGATACCACCGTTGAAGGCATTTTATGAAGCTCTGTTCCAGTGCTTTGACTATACCCGCAACGGCCTGTTCTTCGCGCCCCTATTTCTACTGTTGGGCGGTTGTCTTGCCGGGAGGGGAAACCGGCGCGCTGATGGCCGGTATGCCGCCGGGCTGCTGCTCTCTCTGGGGCTTCTGCTGGCCGAAGGGCTTCTTGTAAAGCAATTTCACCTTGCGCGCTTTGACGCACTCTACCTCTCGCTGCCGCTTTGTATTTTCTTTCTGCTCTGCTGGCTGCGCGGTCTGGATCTGCCGGCCCGTCCCCAACTGCGCCGTTGGTCTGCCGCGGTGTATCTGCTCCATCCGCTCTGCATTCTGCTCGTCCGCGGCGGGGCCAAGGCGCTTGGCCTGAGCGCGCTGCTCATTGAAAACCGCCTGCTCCACTATCTGGCGGTGGTCTTTCTTTCCGGTCTGCTGGCGGCTCCCTTTGCGTTGGTCCCCCGAAAGCGCCCGGAGCCGGAACGGGGCCGGGCCTGGATCGAGTTGGACGCCGCCGCCCTGCGGCACAATGTCAACGTCCTGTCCGGCCTGCTGCCGGAGGGATGCGCACTCACGGCGGTGCTGAAGGCCAACGCCTACGGACACGGCGACCTGGAATGCGCCCGCATCTGTCAAAAGGCCGGCATCCGGTCCTTCGCCGTGGCCACCGCCGCAGAAGGAGCCCGTCTACGCCGGGGCGGCGTCCGGGGAGACATTCTGGTGCTGGGCTGGTCCGGAGCCGGGGCGGTCCCGCTGCTGCGACGCTATCGCCTGACCCAGACGGTGGTGAGTCCGGAACACGCCCGGCTCCTGGACCGCTGCGGGAAGCGCCTGCGGGTCCATATCAAGATAGACACCGGGATGCACCGCCTCGGTACCGGGTGGGATGACGCGGCTTCTCTGCGCGAACTCTACGCCTGCTCCCATTTGCAGGTAAAGGGGCTGTTTACCCATCTGGCCGCCAGTGAGACCTGTTCTCCCTCCGATCAAGCCTGCACCCAGGCGCAGATACGCCGCTTCTGGCACGCGGTGGAAACCCTGAGCGGCGCCGGTCTGCCCATCGGAGCGCTCCATATACAAAGCAGCTATGGTCTGCTCAACTACGGCCCCCTGGAGGGCTGCGGCTGGGTACGCACCGGCATCGCGCTGTATGGCCTGCTCAGCGCTCCCCAGGATCATCCCCGCATCTGCCCCGACCTGCGCCCGGTCCTTGCGCTCCGGGCCCGGGTAGCCCAGATCCACACTTTGGAGCCGGGCGAGCACGCCGGATACGACGGGGCGTTCACCGCATCCCGCCCGACCCGGCTGGCCCTGATCACAATCGGTTATGCCGACGGCTGGCCCCGCGCCCTTTCCTGCGGCAGAGGCCGGGTACTGCTCCACGGCCAGCCGGCCCCGATTGCGGGTCTGATCTGTATGGATCAGCTTCTGGCGGATGTGACGGAGATCCCCGATGTCCGCCCTGGAGATACCGCCACGCTCATCGGCCGGGATGGCGACGCCGTGCTCACCGCCGAAGCAGCAGCTGAGGCGGCGGGCACCATCACCAATGAGCTTCTCTCCCGTCTGGGCCCGCGGCTGCCCCGCATCGTTGGGAGCGAAGCATAAAAAGACCCCGCCGCAGTTCAAAGCTGCGGCGGGGCGGCTTTTTATCGCTTTGCTTTGGGCCTGGCATTTTTCTTGGGCTTTGCCGCCGCCCAACCCGCCTTTTTGGCGGGGCGCCGGCGGGGCTTCTCTTCTGCCGGCGACTTTGGATCCGGCCTTCCCTGGTCTTGGATGCGGCGGCCTTGCTCATGTCCGGCGGGTTTCCCGCCCGCCTTGGCCGGAGCGGAGGGGCGCAGCAGACACCCCTTGCCATAGCCGATCAGGTCCTCCCGGTGGGCGGCGTGCAGCGCCTCCCGCACCAAAGCGCGCTTTTCCGGGCGCTTCCACTGCATCAGCGCTCGCTGCATGGCCTTTTCGTGGGGGTCCTTCGGCACATAGACCGGCTTCATGGTGCGGGGATCGATACCGGTATAATACATACAGGTGGACAGCGTTCCCGGCGTGGGGTAAAAATCCTGCACCTGCTCCGGCTGGCGTCCGGTGCGGTTGAGCCATTCCGCCAGACGCACCGCGTCGTCCATCGTGCATCCGGGGTGGGAAGACATCAGGTAGGGCACCAGATACTGCTGCTTGCCGTATCGCTGGTTCAGACGGTCGTATTTTTGCTTGAAGCGCTCATAAACAGCGATGTGGGGCTTGCCCATATAGTCCAGCACCCCGTCCACACAGTGCTCGGGCGCCACTTTCAGCTGGCCGGAGACATGATGCTGGACCAGTTCAGCAAAAAATTCTCCGCTCTTGTCCTGGAGCAGATAATCAAACCGGATCCCCGAACGGATGAAGACCTTCTTCACCCCCGGAACGGCCCGCACCTGGCGCAGCAGCGTCAGATAGTCGGTGTGGTCGGCGTCCAGATTGGGACAGGGCGTGGGGGCCAGACAGGCACGGTTCTTACACACCCCCGCCTTGCGCTGCTTGGCGCAGGCCGGATGTCGGAAATTGGCGGTTGGGCCGCCCACGTCGTGGATATAGCCCTTGAAGCCGGGGTGCTTCGTCAGCGCCTCCACTTCCCGCAGCACGCTGGCATGGCTGCGGGCGGAAATGATCCGCCCCTGATGGAAGGCCAGGGAGCAGAAGTTGCACGCCCCGAAGCACCCGCGGTTGTGGGCCACCGAAAAGCGTACCTCCTCGATGGCGGGCACGCCGCCCATCGCGTCATACATGGGGTGGGGCTCCCGCACGTAGGGCAGCTCCGCCACAAAGTCCAGCTCCGCCGTGGTCAGCGGCATGGCGGGCGGGTTGACCACCAGCAGGCGCGCTCCGTGGCGCTGGAGGATGGCGCGGCCCCGGATCGGATCGTGCTCCTCATACTGAATCTGGTTGGCCTGCGCATAGGCGCGCTTGTCGCCGCTCACCTGTTCAAAAGAAGGGCACTCCACCTTGGGATAGACACACGCCCCCGGGCTTTTTGCAATAAAGGCAGTTCCCTTTACATCTGTGATCTCTTCCACCGGAGTGCCTGAGGCCAGCCGGGCGGCGATCTCCTTTGTGGCGGTCTCTCCCATACCGTAGACCAGCAGGTCCGCCTGACTGTCGAAGAGAATGGCGCGGCGCACCTTGTCCTCCCAATAATCATAGTGCGCAAAACGGCGCAGGCTGGCCTCCAGCCCGCCTACGATCAACGGAAGGTCTCCAAAGGCCTCCCGCGCCTTATTGGCATAGACGATGGCCGCCCGGTCGGGCCGCAGGCCCGTCCGGTTTCCCGGGGAATAGGCGTCGTCGTGACGGCGTTTTTTCGCCACGGTGTAGTGGGCGACCATCGAGTCGATATTCCCGCTGGAAAGGAACACCCCAAAGCGTGGTCGCCCCAGCTGTGTAAAGGCAGATTCCTTTCGCCAGTCCGGCTGTGCCAGGATGGCTACCCGGTAGCCCTCAGACTCCAGCAGACGGGAGATGATGGCCGGGCCAAAGGTAGGGTGATCCACATAGGCATCCCCGGTGATCACCAGAAAATCGTATTCATCCCAGCCGCGCTCCGCCAGATCCTCCCGGCTGACCGGCAGAAAGCGGTCACGCTTGATTCGGTTCGTATCCAATATATTTCTCCAATAGATCTAAAGTGATACGGGCGCCCTTGTCCTCGCCCACTTTGATAAAACCGTATTTCCGATAGAACCGCTGGGCGACGGCGTTATCCGGCGCACAGCGCAGACGCAGATACCGCCGGCCCAGAGGCCGGTATACGGACACCGCCTGACCAATCAGCTGTACGCCCAGCCCCTGTTTGCGGTGCTGAGGCGTCATGTAGACAAACGGGATATAACCTACATCCTGTCCGGCATGCCGTTCCAGGTCCAGCTGGAGCACCCCGACGGTCTCATCGCCCCGCATCGCGCACACGACCGCCTGCGCCGGGTCCTGCCGCCAGCAGCGCAGGGCGTCGTTCACAAAGCCCTCCCCGTCAAAGGGAATCCGGGAACCGTGGATATCCAGCCACGCGTCCTGCCGGGCGGCACGGTACCACGCCGCCTCGTTCTGCATGTCCAGCGGGCGAAACCACAAATTGGCGTCAGCCGCCCGGCCGCCCTGCTCCTTCCACCACTTTTGCCGGGCCAGCGTGGAGATTTCCTCCGGCAGGTGGGAATTGTCGTTTTCAAAGAGAATACGGGCTTGTCCGTCCTCCACCTCCAAGCAGGTGACGGCGGTGTTGTCGCTGTGGCCCAGCGCATCCATTTCCCCCGGTCCCAGCCCGCGAAGGGCCCCCTGAAGACACCGGATAGCCGTGCCATGGGAAAAGACCGCCACCGTCTGTTCCGGATGCAGCCGCGCCAGGTCCAGCAGCGCACGTTTCATGCGCGTTTGCACCTGATCGAAGGTCTCCGCCCCCTCCACCCGGAACTCCGGGGCGCTATGGTTGAAGCGGAGCAGTTCCTGTGCGTCGTGCCGCTCCAGATCCCCCCAAGTCCGGTCCTCCCAGGCGCCCACGCCGATCTCGCGCAGGTCGCTGCGGGTATGTAGCGCCAGAGCCCGGGGCTTCCAAATGGCTCCGGCAGTGGTACGGGTACGAAAGAGATCGCTGGAATACACCGCGTCGATGGGGACGTCCTGGAAGCGTCCGGCCAGAGCGGCGATCTGCCGGTAACCGTTGTCGGTGATCAGGCTGTCATACCAGCCGTGGACACGCCGGTACAGGTTTCCTTCCGCCTCTGCATGGCGGATGATATAAAATCGGGTCATAAATGATTACACACTCTCTTGTTTGGTATCCGTCAGCCGGCCGGAAGGGCCTTTTCCAGCCATTCCAACAGCTTTTTCTCCGCGCCGGTCCCCTCATTGGCGCCTGCAATGATCAGATGCGCCCGGACCGCGCCGCCTTCCGCAGTGTCCAGTACCGCCGTCAGGGTCAAATTTCCCCGCTGCCACAGGAAGTACTTTTCAAATACCAGCACCAGGATTGTGCCGCTTGCGGTCTCCACCGTATAGCGGTCCGCCTCCCGCCCCTGGCTGAAGCCCTTGCCGAGCATCGTTTCGGTTATGCGGCGCGCGCATTCCTCCGCCGTTCCGGCAGGATAGAGGGTCTTAACGACCGCCATGCCATCGCTTCCTTTCCGCCGCTCCGGGACACTGCCCGGTCACAGCCGGTAGGGGCGCAGGGCTTCGGCGGCCACGGCGGCAAAATCCTCCGCCGCGCCCCAGTCGAACCGAAACAGCCCCTCTCCCCCGCCGCCGCCTACCAGATGGACCCGGGTCACTCCGCTCAGGTCGTCCAGCAGGGCGGTCAACGTCAGGCGGTTTCCCGCCCGGTAATAGTGCTTTTCAAAGACCAGCGCCAGGCAGCTGCGTCCGTCGGGGCCGCCGGCCCGGTAGCGGTCGATGCATTCGCCGGTAACGCTGCCGTCCACAACGGCGCGGCAGATCCGCTCCGCGCACTCCTCCAGCGCGCAGGAGACGGTAAAGGTGACGCCCTGTCCTTCCATCCGGCTCTCCTTACCAGGGGCGGACGCCGCCGGTGAGCTCGGACACCCTGTCAAGCCCCTGTCCCGCAGCAAGGGCGGCCAGCTCGTCCCGCACCCTGAGCGGGGCGAAGGGATCGTCGAAGCAGGCGGTGCCCACCGCCACGGCAGCAGCGCCCGCCAGCATCAGCTGGGCCGCATCCGCTCCCCTGGAAACGCCGCCCATCCCCAAAATCGGGATCTTGACGGCGCCCGCCACCTCCCAAACCATCCGCACCGCCACAGGCAGCACGGCAGGTCCCGACAGGCCGCCGGTATTCATTTTTAAAATGGGGCGGCGGGTATGCACATCAATGCGCATGCCCCGCAGGGTGTTGATGAGGCTCAGCGCGTCCGCCCCCGCGCCCTCCACCGCCCGGGCAATCTCGGTAATATCCGTGACGTTGGGCGAAAGCTTGACCATCACCGGAACGGATGCGTGCTTTTTGGCGATCGCAGTGACCTCCGCGGCCAGTTCAGGCCGGGTGCCATAGGCCAGGCCGCCCGCCTTTACGTTGGGGCAGGAGATGTTCACCTCGATCATATCCACCCCTGCCGCCGAGAGTTTTTCGCACATAACACCGTAGTCTTCCGGGGTATTGCCGGAGATATTTGCGATAATGGCCAGGTCGTGGCGCTTCAGCTCCGGCAGTTCCTGCGCGATAAAGGCGTCTACGCCGGGATTCTGGAGCCCGACGGAATTGAGAATACCCATGGGGGTCTCCGCAATGCGGGGGGGCGGATTCCCCTCCCGGCGGGCCGGAGTGAGTCCCTTGCAGCAGATGCCGCCCAGCTCGGACAGATCGTAAAAGGCGCCGTACTCCTTGCCGAAGCCGAAGGTGCCGGAGGCCACCACCACGGGGTTTTTGAGATGCACGCCCGCCAGATCGACGGACAGCTCCACCGGGTTAGACATTCCAATCCACCTCCTCCGCTTCGAACACCGGACCGTCCTTGCATACATGCTTCATGGTCCCATCCGCCATCCGGACCGCGCAGCCCAGGCAGGCCCCGATCCCGCAGGCCATGCGCTCTTCCAGGGAGACCTGGCAGCGCACCCCGTATTCCGCCGCCGCCGCCGCCACCGCGCGCAGCATGGGCTTGGGTCCACAGGCCAGGACAGACGCAACCGTCTGATCCTTTGCGAGGATCCGCCGCACCTGCTCGTCCACAAAGCCGTGATGCCCCAGACTTCCGTCGTCGCTGCACAAAACGACCTGAGTGCATTTTTCCCGGAAGTCCTCCACCAGCATCGCCCGCTCCGCGCAGCGAAAGCCCAGCACGGCAACGGAACGCCCCCAGGTATAGGCGGCCTGTCCCAGCAGCGGCGGCACGCCGATGCCGCCGCCCACCAGCAGCAGGCGGTCCTTTTCGCCGCATTCAAAGCCGTTGCCCAGCGGAGCCAGCACACTCAGCCGGTCTCCCGCTTTTCGGCGGGAGAGCCATGCGGTGCCCTCGCCCCGCACCTCAAAGACGATGCGCACCAGATCCACCGGCTCGTCCGCCTGGGCCAGGCACACCGAGATGGGGCGGCGGAGCAAATGCTCCGCCCCGCATTTGACATGGAGGAATTGTCCGGCCCGCAGGCCTTCCCGCTTCACCAGGTCCCCCGCCTCCAGGGTAAAGGACCAGGCAAATTCATTCAGTTTTTCTGCGCTGACAATGGTACAAATCTGCTCAATGGGCATAGGCTTTTCTCCCTCTCGTTGCTCGTTTTCCGTGCGGGACGGCGCATCCCGGGGCGGCTGCGGCCCGCAGGAGATCCCGATTCTGCACCGCGCCCGGGCCGCCGGCCAATTCCCGCCGCAGCGCTACACGATGGTTACGAACTGTTTGATATCGTCCCGCATGGCGACGGCGGCGTCCCGGGCGGCCTGCTGATAATCGGAGCCGACCCGGCCTGTTTTCTGCCAGGCGCACATGATGCCGCGGGAGGAATTGACGATGGCGCCGTGGCCGTACTTGTTGAACGCATACTGCACATCCTCCGCGGTGCCGCCCTGGGCGCCGTAGCCGGGCACCAGGAAAAACGTGTGCTCCAGGCGGCGGCGCAGTTCGCGCAGGTCGGAGGGATAGGTTGCTCCCACCACTGCTCCGGTGAGGTGGAAGCCATGTCTGCCCGCAGTGCCCCGGCCAAGGCGCTCGGTCAGATCGCCCATGACCTTATAGACTACCCGGTCCCCCGCCACCATGTCCTGGAGCTCGCCGGAGCTGGGATTGGAGGTCTTTACCAGTACAAAAAGGCACTTGTCCTCCGCCTTGCAGGTCTCGATAAAAGGCTGAATGGCGTCAGACCCCATGTAACCGTTGATGGTGACGCAGTCGGCGTCAAACGCGGTCCGCTCGGCAGAGCCCACCTTCGTCTTTCCCAGCCAGCCGTCGCTGTAGGCCTGGGCGGTGGAACCGATATCGCCCCGCTTGATATCCGCAATGACGAAAAAGCCCTTTTCCCGGGCATAGCGGATGGTGCGCTCCAGCGCCTCCATCCCCCGCCAGCCCAGCCGCTCATAATAAGCGGCCTGGGGTTTCACCGCCGGCACGATGTCGCACAGCGCATCCATCAGGCCGCAGTTGAACCGGTAGATGGCCTCGGCCGCGCCCTCCAGGGTCTCCCCGTATTGGTCGTAGCATTCCTTTCTCATCTGGGGGGGCACATACTCCGGTTTCGGATCCAACCCGACCACAGTGGGGTTTTTCATCGCCCGGATCTTGTCTTGCAGTACGTCAAACGACATTTCCTTCTCCTCCTGATTGATACGGCGCCGCCGACGGCGGCATCCTTTGGCCCGGCACGGTTTACCGCGCCGGGCAGTCTGTCTCGCGCTCCGCTTTCGTCAAAGGCGGCTCCGGGCGGAGCACCCCGCTCCCGCCTGTTTTCTATGTTTTCTATTGCGCCTGGTATATGACCTCGCCGCCCACGACGGTATACTTCACTCTGCCCTTCAGCGTCCTTCCGGCAAACGGGGTGTTGCGGCCCTTGGAGGCAAACCGCTCCGGGTCTACCGTCCACTCCTCCTCCGGATCGAAGATCACCACGTCGCCATCCGCCCCGATGGACAGGCGGCCCTTGGTGGGCAGACGCAGGATACAGGCCGGGTTGATGGTCATCTTCCGCAGGATATCGGACAGGCCCAGCTCTCCGGTATGATAGAGATAGGTCAGCGTCACCGCCAGGGCGGTCTCCAGCCCCACCATGCCGCTGGGGGCTTCGGTCAGGGGGCGTGCCTTCTCCTCGGCGGAGTGGGGGGCGTGGTCGGTGGCGATGGCGTCGATGGTGCCATCCTTCAGCCCTTCGATCACGGCATCCACGTCCGCGCGGGTCCGCAGGGGCGGATTCACCCGTGCCAGAGAACCCTGCGCCAATATCTCATCCTCGGTCAGGCTGAAATACTGGGGGCAGGTCTCACAGGTGATCTGCACCCCTTTGCGTTTATAGCGGCGCACCAGTCCCACCGACTTTGCGGTGGAGATATGGCAGATATGCACCGCGCCGCCGGTCTCTTCGGCCAGCATGGCGTCCCGCGCCACCATGATCTCCTCCGCGATGGCAGGCCGTCCCTCCAGCCGCAGCTGGCGGGATACCCGTCCCTCGTTTACCGCATAATTCTTTACCATGTCCGCGTCCTCGCAGTGGGACAGGACGGTCAGCTCCTGCCGGTGGGCCAGGATCAGCGCGTCCCGCATGAGGTTGGCGTTCTGTACCGGCACGCCGTCGTCCGACAGCGCCACCGCACCCGCGGCCTTCAGCGCCTCAAAATCCGTCAGCGCCTGTCCCTTCTGCCCGCGGGTCACCGCGCCGATCGGCCAGACGTGTACGCCGCAGGCCGCAGCCGCCTTCCCTTTCAAAAAGTCGATCTGCTCCGGGCTGTCCACCGCCGGGCGGGTATTGGGCATGCAGGCGATCGAAGAGAAGCCCCCCCGCGCCGCGGCCAGAGCGCCCGTCTCCACCGTCTCTTTATACTCGAAGCCGGGCTCCCGCAGGTGGACGTGCATATCTACCAGGCCCGCGCACACCACCATACCGCTGGCGTCGATGAGCTTCGCCCCCGGCTCGTTGATATTGCTCCCGATCACGGCCACCTTGCCGTCCTCGATCAGAATGTCCATCACGCCGCCGATCCCGCCCACGGGATCCACCAGCCGTCCTTGGCGTATAAGCAGCTTCACTTGACCACTCCTTTCGCACATGGAAAAAGGGTCCAGGTCCACCCCCGTCCCCTTACCGCAGCAACATCTTATTTCTCGTTTTTATTATATATGGAATCGCATATTTTAGCAACGCATTTTTCTGGATTTCCGGGCACAATATCAGAGGGCATCAGCAAAGGAGGAATCGGGAATTATGACGAAACATGCGTTTCTGGAAGGCATGGGCCTTGGCGTGGTGGCCGGCGCGGCGATCGGCATCGCCGTGGCCTCCAGGTCCGGCTATGGTCACGACATGCGCCGCATGGCCCGAAAGGCCGCCCGGCGGATGGACCGCATGAAAGACCAGCTGGAGGACCGGATGGGGTTCTAAGCCAGCAAGCGGCGCGGCCAGGCCGCGCCGCTTGCTTTTGCGGGACGCTGCGTTTATAATCAATCTGACCCGGTTAATTCTATCATTTCAGGAGTCTTGCCTATGATCACGCCCATTCTGGACCCCGGCGGACGGCGTCCGCTCTATGAGCAGCTTTACCGGCACATCCGCGGGGAGATCGAAGCGGGGCGCATGAGCGCCGGAGAACGGCTGCCCTCCAAACGGGCCCTGGCCGCCCATTTGAAGATCAGCGTCGTCACGGTGGAGGGCGCCTATGGGCAGTTGCTGGCCGAGGGCTATCTTCGCTCCGAGCCCAAACGCGGTTTTTTCGTCCAAGCGCTTCCGGACCGCCCCGCTCCAGCGGCTGCGCCGCCTGTCTCCATGCCGGCGGAGGCGGGGTCGCGCAAGCGGTTTCGCTACGACTTTTCCACCAGCGGGGTCGATACCGCGCTCTTCCCCTTTTCCACCTGGGCCCGCCTCATGCGCGAGGTGCTGAACGGACAGGAGGCGGAGCTTCTTTCCGCATCTCATCCGCAGGGCGCCGTCGGGCTGCGCCGGGCGATCGCGGAACACCTGTACCGTTTCCGGGGCATCCGGGCCGATCCGGAGCAGATCGTTGTGGGGGCCGGGTCGGAATATCTGACCGGCCTTCTGATCCAGCTGCTGGGCCGTGAGGGCCTCTATGGCGTGGAGAACCCCGGTTATGGCAAGACCCATCGGATTCTCACCAGCAATGGGGCGCGGGTGACGCCCCTGCCGTTGGACGAACAGGGCCTGCGGGTGGATACGCTGGCCTCCTCCGGCGTGCGGGTCGTCCACGTGACGCCCTCTCACCACTTTCCGCTGGGCATCATTATGCCGGTGAGCCGGCGCAGCGCCCTTCTATCCTGGGCGGCCGGCGCTTCCGACCGATACATCCTGGAGGACGATTATGACAGTGAGTTTCGTTTTTCCGGCCGCCCCATTCCCGCGCTCCAGAGTCTGGACCGGAACGAAAGGGTCATCTACCTGAATACCTTTGCCAAAACCCTGGCCCCTTCCCTGCGGATCAGCTACATGGTGCTGCCGCCCCACCTGCTGGAACGATGGCGGCGGGAACTCTGGTTCTACTCCTCCACGGTCCCCTCCTTTGAGCAGGATACCCTGGCTCTGTTTATGCAGCGGGGTCATTTTGAGCGGCACCTTGCCCGCGCCCGCAATCGCTACAAGGCCCGGCGGGAAGCGCTGCGCGCCGCCGCCAAGGAAACCGGGCTGCTGGACATCGGCCGGTTTTCCGGCGGGGATGCCGGGCTGCACCTCCTCCTATGGCTGGAGGGACGCAACGAGGCGGAACTCGTGCGCCGGGCCGCCGAAGCCGGCGTCGGGCTCTCACCGCTTTCCGCCTATGATCTGGCCTCTGCTCCCGCTGGGCGGGAGGCTGCGCTGATCCTGGGCTACAGCCATATCGCGGCGGAGGATATGACCGGCGCGCTGCTGCGCCTGAAAACCGCCTGGGGCTTTTAACGCGCCCTTGCACAGCGGCGCGGCTCCGTTTCGCCTTCCGCGTAGGTTCGGGCGAACGCGCAATCATTTCCTGCGTAAAGGGCGCTGGAGCGGCGCATACTGATCCGGAGGTGATTCGTATGCGTCAGCCCTATCGGGATCTTTACGCCCTGTTCCGCCATGAGCCGGAGGCAGAGGCCTACTTCAATTCCCTGCCTTCCTATGTACAGGAACAGCTCAACGCAAGCTATCAGGCGGTAGATTCCATGGAACGTCTGCGTGATTACGCACAGCGCATGTCCCGTTCGTATCCGGCGGAGGTCATCGGCGGACGCGTTTATCTGCCTGCGCCCACCTGGTATTAGCTCTTATCGGGACCGGGGGAATCGGCCCGGCTGCGCGAACGTTTGGCGCCCGGCGCCCCCTTGTTCCGCACGCACGCGGGGCGGCCGGACATCCCTCCGCTCAGGTATCTCCACTATTTTCGCAAAAGCGGACGGTCCTGCATTCCTGGGGCAGGGCCGTCCGCTTTGCCTCATACGCCCATATAGGAAAAGTGCATATAGTCCTTGTTCGTGGGCCAGGCGTCGCCGCCCCAGCTGTAACCGTGGGCCTTGAAACTGCGCACCACGCTTCCCTCGGCAGGGATGGACCAGGGGTCTTTGCCCGGCCGCCAGTAGGCGCCTGCACCCACCGTGCCGTTTGGATAGACCTGATAGTTTTCATTCCAGTTGATGTCGATCGCGGTACCGCAGTTGTGTTCTCCTTTGGCGCCGTCCGTCCAGCGAAAACCGCCGATATCTTTCACGGGGAACTGTTCCGGATCATTGAAAATCTCGGTAAAGATTTCCGTCATATCGGCAGCCAGAGCCTTGTGGATCATAAAGGTGACCTCTCCCGCCGTTTTCTCCCCTGTGCTCTCATTCAGCCGCCATACGGGCACGGTAACCTCCGTCATATTGGTCCGGGCCTCCGCTTGGTCGGTAAAACGGCGCTTTTCCGCACTGCCAAAAAGCCGTTCTCGTTTGGCGCCGTTCTCCCCCAGCGTCCGCAGTTCGACCGGATGCGCCTGGGCAGAATCCGTCTGCGTTTGGGCGGGGGCCAGATCTTTCTCCGCTGTTTCCTGCTCCAACACCGCCCCGCTGCTCAGATCCAGCGTCCTCAGCAGCAGCGTTGCGCCCTGGGCCCGGCTCAGGACTGCGCTCCCCCGGAACGTGCCATCCGGATAACCGGTCATCAGTCCCAGCACATAAGAACGCGCTACAAAAGCCTGATAGGATGCGGGCAGCTGCTGAAAATCCGCCACGGCCGGCTCCGCCGCCGGAAGCGGCTCTCCTTCCAGCACCCGAAGCGCCAGCGTTACCGCATCCCGGCGTGTTACCGGCTCGCCCAACGTGGCTCCATTTACCGTAACAAAGTCCCCTCCGCAAAGTACGCCTGCCGACAGGGCCGCCTCATAGGCCGGAAACGCCCAGTGCGTTCCCGGCAGCCGTTCACCGGAGCCATACTGCTCCGGATAAAAGGTCCGGGCCAGCATGGTCAGATATTCGCCCCAGCTCAGCGTCCCCTCCGGAGCCATGGTCCCATCCGGAAGGCCGCCCAGTACCCCCAGCGCTTCCGCCCGTGCCATGGTCTCATATGCCCAGTGTTCCTCTGTCAGATCGGTCCATCCAGCCGCACGGGCAGGCGAGGCAATCAGCCAAGCCGCCAATATCAGCAGACCAACGCCCCTTAATACGCCGTTTTTCATGCTTCCACCCCTCTGTTTTCGACATTATATCACAAAAACAGTTCAGGGGGAACACTGTAATCACCCGAAAGCCCGCGCTTGTCTATTTTCCCAGCCGCTTCCTACCCGTACCGGGAATCTCCCTGTTCCCGTTTGTGTTGCTGCGAGCTTCATCCATAAATCATTTGTCGGAATATACGAAAAAGGCAGCCGCCTTAAACATAGCAGCTGCCCGATAGATCCGGGTTTACTGGATCGTATGTGCTGTAATAATCGTATAACTATAAGCATTGATCGTTATCTTTTTATCGTCGATCTCGCAATACCAGTTCTTTCCTCTCCGGTATATATTACAGTTTCTATCCAAAATCCTATTTTTACAATATTCAACTACATCAGCGGTATCTAACTTCAAGTTTCTTCTAATCCTGTCAACCCCCATTTGAGTAGTATGAATTTTATCAAGATGATCAAGCAATACTCTTTCTTCCATGATCGGTCCTCCGGCAAATCCGATTTGATCAATCTTATTTTACGATACGATTGAATGGTCCGCAATGGGGCTTTCGGTAAAATCGACGGATTTTGATTCCAGCAACAGCTGCAATGGAAGGGAGCCGATAGAAGGGAGTCGATAATTCTCTGCTTGACAATTTCTTTTGAAATCACTATAATATCTAACAGTGTCCATCGGGGTGTGGCGAAGTTTGGTATCGCGCTTGGTTCGGGTCCAAGAGGCCCGGGGTTCGAATCCCCGCACTCCGACCAAATCCTTCATGTGAAAACATGAAGGATTTTTCTATTTGTCAACATCTTGTTTTTGGAACGCTTTTAGGCGGCCCTCTAATTGAACACATGACGAACACCCCAAGAAAATGTATGTTGAGATGTCATCCTTTAGAAGGATGCCCTTGCATAAAACAGTTCAGTCACACTACATAGAATATGATTTTATGGTATATGGTTCGTCACATTACGCAAGTTTCGTTTGGTATCATGAAATCCGTCAGAGAAATCTGTGGATTGAAATTATGTCGTGCGGCTGAATTGCGGCAGCAGCTTGAAACCGTTGGAGCTTTTGTTTCCAACGGTTTTCAAGTTCCATAACTACACTACGCGCATCGGGGCGTCCAGTTTGCCGGATGCATGTCCTGTGTTATACTCTTGCTCATGAGGGATAGGGCCTCCTCTCGTCAAGTTGTTGTGTGGTAACTCAACTTTAACCGATGAGGCCTTATCTTTCATCCTTTTTTATTCATCTGTCCAACATGTATTGTAGTCCTACACAAATTTACCAAGCCGTCCGCTCGTCCTCTTGACGCGGGCGGGCGGGCCGTGATACACTACAAACGACCATACGACTGACGGAAGTGGAGCAACCACATGGAGTGTGGCCGGACGTAGACCGCGTCCTCTTGCCGACCGTCTGGGCACACTGATGATTGAGTGTGCCCTTTTTTGTATTTTGGGCACATGGAAAAGAGGGAATGCTATGAAGACCGACATCGAAATCGCACAGTCCTGCCGGATGAAGCACATCCGGGACGTCGCGGAACTGGCGGGCGTGGACGAGGATTATCTGGAGTATTACGGCAAATACAAAGCCAAAATCGACCTGAAGCTGCTTTCTGACCGTGCCGGAGCGCCCGACGGCAAGCTGGTACTGGTCACCGCCATCAACCCGACGCCCGCAGGCGAGGGCAAGACCACCACCACCGTGGGACTGGCCGACGGCATGCGCCGCCTGGGAAAGAACACCGTGGTCGCTTTGCGGGAGCCCAGTTTGGGCCCGGTTTTCGGCGTCAAAGGCGGCGCGGCCGGGGGCGGATATGCCCAGGTGGTCCCCATGGAGGATATCAACCTCCATTTTACAGGAGACTTTCACGCCATCGGCGCGGCCAACAACCTGCTGGCCGCCATGCTGGACAACCATATCCAACAGGGCAATGAGCTTGCTGTCGACGTGCGGCGCATCACCTGGAAACGCTGCGTAGACATGAACGACCGTCAGCTGCGCAGCATCGTCTGCGGCTTGGGCGGCAAGGCCAACGGCATGCCCCGGGAGGACGGTTTTGACATTACTGTGGCCTCTGAGATCATGGCGGTCCTCTGTCTGGCCGACGGCCTGACCGATCTGAAAGCGCGTCTTGGCCGTATGGTGGTCGGCTATACCCGCGCCGGCGCCCCTGTCACCGCCCATGACCTAAAGGCTGAGGGCGCCATGGCTGCTCTGCTCAAAGACGCGCTGAAGCCCAACCTGGTTCAGACGCTGGAGGGTACCCCCGCATTTATCCACGGCGGTCCATTCGCCAATATCGCCCACGGCTGCAACTCCGTCATGGCTACCCGCGTGGCCCTCAAAATGGGAGATTACGTCATCACCGAGGCTGGCTTCGGCGCCGACCTGGGGGCGGAAAAGTTTTTGGACATCAAGTGCCGCCTGGCGGGCCTGACCCCGTCCGCCGTGGTCATGGTGGCCACGGTCCGGGCCCTCAAGCATCACGGCGGCTGTCCCAAGGCCGCTTTGGGCACGGAAGACCTCGCCGCGCTGGAGCGCGGCCTTCCCAACCTGCTGCGGCATGTGGAGAACATCACCGCCGTCTACGGCCTGCCCTGCGTGGTGGCCATCAACCGCTTCCCCACCGATACGGAGGCCGAGCTGCGGCTGGTAGAGGACAAGTGCCGCTCCCTGGGCGTCAACGTGGCTCTGTCCGAGGTATGGGCCAAGGGCGGCGAGGGCGGCATGTCCCTTGCCCGCGAGGTGGTCCGGCTGTGTGAAACGCCGGGCAGTTTCACCTGCTCCTATGCGTTGGATCAACCCATTGAGCGGAAACTGGAGCAGATCGTCACCAGAGTTTACCACGGCGACGGCGTGGATCTGACCCCAGCGGCCAAAAAGCAGGCTGCGGAACTGACCGCCCTGGGCTTTGGCGCGCTGCCCATCTGCATGGCAAAGACCCAGTATTCCTTCTCCGACGATCCGTCCCTGTTGGGTGCTCCGGAGGGATTCCGGGTGACGGTGCGCAGTCTGAAGGTCTCCGCCGGGGCCGGATTCATCGTTGCACTGACCGGCGATATCATGACCATGCCCGGCCTGCCCAAAGTCCCTGCGGCCGAGACGGTCGATGTGGATGAGAACGGCCGAATCTCCGGCCTGTTTTGATGGAGAGAGGGGGAGCAGCGCAGTGAACACGGCGGAACAGACCTGCGGCGGCTTTCTGGATGCACTGGCCTCCAAGGCCCCTGTGCCGGGCGGCGGAGGCGCCTCCGCGCTGGTGGGGGCGCTGGGCGCCGCCCTGTGCACCATGGTAGGAAACTATACCGTTGGGAAGAAAAAGTATGCCGCAGTGGAGGCGGACGTCAGGGTCCTTATGGAGAAGGCCGAGGACCTGCGCAGACGGCTGCTGGCGCTGGTGGACCAGGACGCCGCCGCCTTTGAGCCGCTTTCAAAGGCTTATTCAATCCCCAAGGACGATCCGCAGCGGGACGCCGTCCTGGAGCGCTGTCTGCGGGATGCCGCCGCCGCGCCCATGGAGATCCTGCGTCTTAGCTGTGAAGTGATCGGCCTTCACAAAGAGATGCTGGAAAAAGGAAGTCTTCTGATGCTCTCCGACGTTGGCACAGGGGTCATCTTCTGCCGGAGCGCCCTCTACGGCGCATGGCTCAATGTGAAGGTGAACACCAAAAGCATAGCCGACCAGGCCTTTGCACGGGCTATGAATCAGGAAGCGGACGATTTGGTCAGCCAATATGGGAACGTCGCCGATCAGGTCTATCAATCCGTGATGAGGAGGTTTTCCTGATGGCCCGGCTTTGGAAGGGCGCGCCGGTAGCGGCTGCCCTGAGCGAGCGGGTGGCCGCCCAGGTCGAGCGCTTGAAGCAGCGCGGGGTCTCCCCCGCACTGGCCATCGTTCGGGTCGGCCAACGCCCTGAAGACCTGTCCTATGAGCGCGGGGCGCTCAAACGCTGTGAAATGGTCGGCATTACTGTAAAGCAGTTTATCCTGCCTGATACAGTGGAGCTGACGGAGCTGCTGCACATCGTCGAAGCGATCAACCAGGACGCCGCGATCCATGGTTGTCTGCTGTTTCGCCCTCTGCCCCGGCATCTGGACGAAGCCGCCGTCTGTGCCGCGCTCGCCCCTTCCAAGGATGTAGACGGGATCACCGCCGGTTCCCTGGCCGGAGTGTTTGCTGGCAGCGGCAGCGGCTTTCCCCCCTGTACTGCACAGGCCTGCCTGGAGATCCTGGATTACTACGGCTATGAGCTGACCGGCAAGCGGGCGGTGGTGGTGGGACGCAGTCTGGTCATTGGGAAACCAGCGGCCATGCTGCTGCTGCAGCGAAACGCCACGGTCACGCTCTGCCACACCCGTACGGCCGATCTGGCGGCTGAGTGCCGCCGGGCCGACGTGCTCATCGCGGCGGCCGGGAAAGCCGGGATGCTGGGCGTATCCCATATCGCCCCCGGTCAGGCGGTCATCGACGTTGGCATCAACCTGGATGCGGATGGGATGCTGGTGGGCGACGTGGACTTTGCTGCTGCAGAACCGGTGGCGGACGCCGTCACGCCTGTCCCCGGCGGCGTTGGCGCGGTGACCACCTCGGTGCTGGCCCGTCACGTGGCGGAGGCCGCTGCGCGGCTGCATGGCCTTGGGGGGTAATTTTATGATCACATTACGCTCCCCCGCGCCGTCCGACCGGGAGCGGATCTGGGCGTATCGAGCGGAGTTCCTCCGGGCCGGGGACAGTCTGGACGGTACCGCCGCGCTGGACCGTGCGGAATCCTTTGCGGAGTGGTTCTCCGCCGTGGAGGACAATCGCCGTGCGGAAAGCGTGCGTTCCGGAATGGTCCCTGCCACCTCTTTTTTGGCGGAGGATGCCGCCGGCTCATTGGTCGGTATGATCCAGCTCCGCCACTGCCTCAACGACTATTTACTTCACTTCGGCGGGCACATCGGCTACAGCGTACGCCCTTCCCAGCGCAGGAAGGGCTACGCCACGGAGATGCTGCGTCTGGTGCTGGAGGAGGCCCGCCGCCTGGGTCTGAAACAGGTCCTGGTCACCTGCGACGCCGCAAATGAGGCCTCCCGGCGTACCATTCGGACAAACGGCGGCGTACTGGATGACGCGATTGCGGAAGGCGGACGTCTC
Organism: Lawsonibacter sp.; assembly: GCF_022777125.1. Taxonomy (NCBI): domain Bacteria; kingdom Bacillati; phylum Bacillota; class Clostridia; order Eubacteriales; family Oscillospiraceae; genus Lawsonibacter; species Lawsonibacter sp. Next base: position 5,423 of record NZ_JALFGV010000067.1, on the reverse strand, counting down.
ACCCAGCGGTATTGGATTGCCTTATAAGAACAGGAGGAGGGCGGATATGCAGCGCATATCCGCCCTCCTCACGGTTCTCAAAATGTTTGAGATCAGATGCAGCCCGCTGCGCGCACTTGCTGGGCTCGCGCACGCTGCGGGATCTTTTCGACAAGCCGACGCGGGGCCGCCCGGCTCAGCGCATGGTAAAGTTGCCGCGGAACTGGGTCATATTGTCGCTGGCGGCGTAATCCGTCAGGAAGATGCCCACAATGCCGAAGTTGGACTTAAGGAAGGGAAACTGGGCCTGGGGCGCGGCCTCAGGGGCCTCCTTGGCCCACTCAGGCTGAGCCAATTCCTGTTTGGCCGCCTCAATGGCGGTGCACCACTCGTCAGGGCCCTCAAACCACAGCTCCACCAGGCGGTGGAACTGGCACCCCACCACGTCGTGGTAGATCCTGCTGGACAGGAAGCGGGTGACCTCAGGGCGATTCTGGAAATAGGGCGCCATCACATCGTGGAACCACTTCTCACCGGTCTTCTCGCAGGGCCAGCGCAGGACAAACTGCCAGCGGTAGTTGGGGCCGTCCTTTACGGTGCGGCCGGCGCCCTTGAAATCCTCCTCCCAGTTGATGGGCACATGGGCAAATACAAAGGGCGGGCAGCCGTTATCGCCGCCGGAGGAGCGGTGCTCCTCTCCGGTCATATTGGCCATTTGCGCGATCGCTTCGTCCGAATCGGGCAGCATGCCCTGCCAGCGCAGTACTTCCGGCGGCATAACCTCACCAAAGGCATTATTGCGCATCTCAGGCAGCATTTCGTTGATGAGCCAGTAATGCTCGGTCATCTGCATCCGGCGGGTGCCGAAACGTTCGCCGCCCGGCGGCACCGGAAGCGCATTGTAAAAGGCGTACTTCACACAGTAAGGGGTAAACTTGGAGATGCTGTCCGGGATGTGGGTATTGTACAGCCAGTGCTGCAGGCGATGGCGATACTCCTCACGGACGCAGTCTACAAAAATCAGGCTGCGCATGGGACGAAACTCAAACGACATGTCACTCGCTCCTTTATTTTTCTCTTTTCACGATAACCGTTTTGTTATGGGTCCGCGCACCGAACCGAACGGCGATCCCCGACCGCCCCGGCCCCATCTGCGTACGCTCTTGCGGGAAGGCGGCAATCCGGCCATGAACCGCAGGCCTGCCCTCATGAGTTAAGCATAGCATCCCCCTCGCCGTTTGTAAAATAGTTCTTTTGATATGCTTCCCGGACCGCTGACGCCTGACCCGGCTGCGGGTCAGGGGGAGCTCCCGGCCAAAGCAGAATTTTTCGATTTTACTCTTGCAATCATGGGAAAGAACGTTTACAATATCTTATATCCTGCAAGACTTCCCGGAGGGACGGGAAGGAGCGCGGAATCCGGGAGGGATGCCGATGGAAAAAAGCAGCGGCCTGCGCCCCCTCAGGCTGGGAGAACAGACGAAAAACTTCGTTTTTCTGGGGGAAGCCGGAAGCGGCAAGAGCGAGATCGCCATCAATTTTGCCCTGTCCCTGCGCCAGCAGGGCGGTAAAGAGGTCCACCTCTTCGATCTGGACATGACCAAGCCCCTGTTCCGCAGCCGGGATCAGGGAGAGGCGCTTGCGGCCATGGGCATCCGTTTTCACTGTGAGCAGCAGTTTATGGACGCCCCCACAGTGACCGGCGGCGTCACCCGTCTTCTGCGGGAGGAGCGCTGCTACACGGTCCTGGACGTGGGCGGCGACTACATCGGGGCCCGCGCCATCGGCGGCTACGCTCCCCTGCTCAACGACAGCCGCACCGCCGTCTACTACGTGATGAATCCCTTCCGTCCCTGGTCCATGACCATCGACCACATCGACCGGGTCCTGGGCGAGACTCTGGGCGTCTCCCACGTCCAGTTGGATCACCTGAAGCTGATCGGCAATCCCAATCTGGGCATCCACACCACCCGGGAGGATGTGTTGGACGGGATCCGTACCTTGACCGAACTGGTCGCCCCCTACAAGCCCCTGGACTTTTTCTGTGTTTGGGAACCCCTGTACGAGCAAGTGAAGGGCGCAGTTTCCGCCCCGCTCCTCCCCATCCGCCTGTATCTCACCTATCCCTGGAACAGGATGCCGGAAGACGGCTCGTACTGAGTTCCAAAAATTTTTTGTTCAAGGTTTGCAAGATGCAAGATTATAATTGAAGGTAGAAGGAGATGTCATTATGGCAAAGGTCCAAATCGTGGCGGAGCGCTGCAAAAGCTGCGGCTATTGCATCAAGTTCTGTCCCAAGCATGTGTTGGCCATCGGCGACAAGGTCAACTCCAAAGGGTACGAATACGTCGTACCTGTGAGCCCGGACGACTGCATCGGCTGCTGCATCTGCGGCCGCATGTGTCCCGACGGGGCCATCGAAATCTACAAATAAGGGAGGGCACTGAAATGGCAAGAGTATTTATGAAGGGCTGCGAGGCCATCGCGGAAGCGGCCGTGCGGGCCGGCTGCCGGTTCTTTGCTGGATACCCCATCACCCCGCAGAACGAGATTCCCGAATATTTTTCCCGCCGTCTGCCCGAGGTGGGCGGCACCTTCGTCCAGGGCGAGTCTGAGGTCGCTTCCGTAAACATGGTCTACGGCGCCGCCTCTGCGGGCACCCGGTCCATGACCTCCTCCTCCAGCCCCGGCATCGCCCTGAAGAGCGAGGGCATCTCCTACTGCGCTTCTGCCCGCATCCCCATGGTATACGCCAACATCTCCCGGGGCGGTCCCGGCGTGGGCTCCATCCAGCCCGCCCAGATGGACTATTACCAGGCCACTAAGGCCAGCGGCAACGGCGGCTTCGAGATGATGGTCTTCGCCCCCGCCACCGTGCAGGAGGCCGTTGATATGACCTACAAGGCCTTTGATTACGCCGACCGGGACCGCAACCCGGTGCTGATCCTGGCCGACGGCGTCATCGGCACCATGATGGAGCCGGTGGTGCTGCCCGAGATGAAGAGCGACGAGGAGGTCGCCGCCATCAAGGCGTCCAAGCAGTCCTGGGCCTGCGTGGGCCACGCGCTGGACTACGCCCATCGCTCCTGGATCCAGCCGGGCCAGTGGTCCACGGTACGGATGCAGGAAGCCAACGAGGACGCCGCCGCCCTGTATGCCTCCTGGGAGAAGGATGTACAGGTAGAGGAATACCGGCTGGAGGACGCGGAGCTGGTCATGACCGCCTACGGCATTTCCGCACGCATCTGCAAGTCTTCCGTGGATCTTCTGCGCGCGCAGGGCATCAAGGCCGGCCTGATCCGCCCCATCACACTGCATCCCTTCCCCTACAAGGCCTATGACCACATCGACTACAGCCGCGTCAAGGCAGTGCTGGATGTGGAGATGTCCATCCCCGCCCAGTTCGTCACCGACGTGGCCGCAGGCGTGAAAGACCGCTGCCCCATCGAGACGTGCCTGTGCTCCGGCGGCAATATTATGAGCCGCGACAAGGTCCTCGACGCGGCCAAGAAGATCATGGAGGGGAAATAAGATGGAAAAGATCTATGGAAGAACGACCACCATCCAGGAGGACAAGGTCTCCGGCTTCTGCCCCGGCTGCATGCATTCCACCGTCATCAAGCTGATCGGCGAGGTCCTGGACGAAATGAAGCTGGTCGACAAGGCCGCCTGCGTGCTGGGCATCGGCTGCTGCGGGCTGCATATGGATTACATCGCCTACGACAACACCACTGCCCCCCACGGCCGTGCCTGTGCCGTGGCCACCGGCATGAAGCGTACCAATCCCGACAGTCTGGTCTTTACTTATCAGGGAGACGGCGATTTTGCCTCCATCGGCCTGGCGGAATCCATCTCCGCCGCAAACCGGGGTGAAAACATCACCGTGATCTTCATCAACAACGGCATCTACGGCATGACCGGCGGCCAGATGGCCCCCACCACGCTGGTCGGTATGAAGGCTTCCACCGCGCCCCGCGGCCGCGATCCCAAGGAGCACGGCTACCCCATGCATATGTGCGAGATCCTCAACCAGCTCACCGCGCCCGCTTATCTGGTACGCACCAGCTGCAATACCCCCGCCAACGTGAACAAGACCAAGCAGGCCATTCACAAGGCCTTCCAGAACCAGCTGGACGGCAAGGGCTTCTCCATGGTAGAGATCGTCACCAGCTGCCCGACCAACTGGGGTATGGACGCGCTGAAGGCGCTGGACTTCATTGAGGAAAAAATGCTGCCCGAGTTCCCGCTTGGCGTGATTCGGGACCGGTAAGGAGGAGCGGAAATGGAAACCAATCTGTGTGTAGCCGGCTTCGGCGGCCAGGGCGTCATGACCCTGGGCAAATTTCTGGCGGACGCCACCTGCAATTCCACCGATAAGAATGTGACCTTCTTCCCCTCCTACGGCGCCGAGCAGCGCGGCGGCACCGCCAACTGCTTCGTCGTCATCTCCGACGAGGCCATCGGCGCTCCTTTGGGCGACGTGATGGACGACCTGATCGTCATGAACGGGCCTTCGCTGGCTAAGTTTCTGCCCACGCTGAAGCAGGGCGGCAATCTGTTCATCAACAGCTCCATCGTCTCCGACGACATCGGCCGCAGCGACGTGAAGCTGGTCAAGGCCCCGGTCACGGAACTGGCCCTGGAGATGGGCAACGCCAAGGTGCTCAACGTCATCATGCTGGGCGTATACGTAGGTTATACCGAGGTCATCGATCCCGCTATCGTGTGGGAGACCATCGAGCACAAACTCGCCTCCAAGCCCAAGCTGCTGCCCCTCAACAAACAGGCCTTTGAAAAGGGCCTGGAGCTCGGACGGGGACAGCGGTAATCCGGCTGAATCATGAATGTGCCCCCTCTGTCCACGGCAGAGGGGGCACAAGAGCTTTTCGATCAAGCGGAAAAGCCGCTTTGGAGGATTGAACTGCCCCAGGTTGTGCGGACCGTACAAAAAGGGGCCCTGGCAGGAACTATTGAGTTTTATGTGGAGAGGCGACGCGCAAGCGGCGCCTCTCCAGTCTTTAGCTGAATGCGCTCATGGTTGTAAAAGTGGATATAGCGGTCAATCCTCTCGTTGGCTTCAGAGAAAGCCGCCGGTTTTCGGCGGTAAATGCACTCTGTTTTAAGAATGGAGAAGAGATTTTCCGCCATGGCATTATCATATGGCTTGCCTTTCCTTGACATGGAAAGCGTAATGCCGTATGCTTGAGTCAGATTGAAGTATGCTTGTGGGGCGTACTGAAATCCCTGGCCGCTGTGGAGGCAGAGTCCCGCAGCGACCCTCTTTTTCTCTTTCTTCATCGCCGGACGAATGGTGTCCAGGACCAGATTTACAGTCTGCCGCCTCCCGGTCTTGCAGGCTGCAATGCCGTTATCGCAGAGGTCCCGAATCATGGAACGATACAGCACCCCCTGTTTGGTGTGGATATAAGAGATGTCCGTTACCC
>NZ_JALFGV010000026.1:0-20672 GCF_022777125.1 Lawsonibacter sp. | reverse complement strand
ACTATCAAATATATGCTATTTGATAAACTTTTTGCAAGGCCATATTTTTGAAAACAGACTTTGTCAACAGCTCCCTTATCTTACCTTATCGAAAAACGCTCGATTCTGTTTGCCGCGCAGCGGTCGGGAGCGGCGGGTGAGACGCGGTCAGCCCCCCGGTTTCCGCTGCCGGCGTTTGACACTGGATAAATTCGATCAGAATGCCGTTATTGTCCCGCACAAAGCCCATTGGCTTTCCCTTGACGACCTGCTCCATCACCACGTCCGCGCCTTTCCTGCGCAGCTCGGCCAAAAGCCCCGGCACGTCCTCGTGTGCAAAGCAGATATGCTTGGTCCCCTGGGTGCGGATATCGTCATTGGGCGTTCTGCGCCCGGGCGGCAGGGGGAGGGTGCGCCGGTGCTGGAACAGCTCCAGCTGGAAGCTGCCGTTGCCCAGAAACGCCACCCGGCTCTCCAGCGCCGGCATCTCGGCGTCGGACAGGAGGGTAAAGCCCAGCATCTCCCCGTACCACCGGACCGACGCCTCAATGCTTTCCACGCTGATCCCCAGGTGCAGCGGGCGGAGCGCCGTACCGTCCACCGTCACCTCAGCCGCACCGGTCGGGGCGGGCGCTGAACTGGAGCGCGTAATCCATACAGGCCTGACGGCTCCGCAGGCCCAGCATGGCCCGGGTCTCCTCCGGGGTGGCCGGGCGCTTGTTGTTCAGCTCGATGATCCGGCGGGTCCGCTCCACAAAATCCACATTGGAGCTGGCCTTCTGTCCGGCGTCCAGATAGATATTGTCCTCCATCCCCACCCGTACGTGGCCGCCCAAGGCCAGGGTGGCCATCAGAATGGTCAGATGGGCCTTGCCCACGCCGAAGGCGCTCCAGGTGGCGCCGGGCGGAAGGAGGTTTTTCATGTACACCAGGTTTTCCACCGTGGCCGCCATGCCGTTTTCCATCCCCAGCACCATCTGGAAGTGGGGGGGGGACTTGATATATCCCTGCTCTATCAGGCGCAGCGCGGTATACACCATCCCGGTGTCCATGACCTCGATCTCCGGGAGGATGCCCAGCTCCTGGGCGCGGCGGCCCAGCTTCTCCAGGAACGCCACGCTGTTATGGAAGACGAAGTCCCCCTTTACGTTCATGGAACCGGCGTCCATGGTGGCCATTTCGGGGATCAGATCCAAGGGGAGGATGCGCTCGTCGTCGGGGACGCCGAAGCCGCCCGCCGTGGTCATGTTGATGACGATATCGCACTTTTCCCGGATGAGCGCCACGCTCTCCCGGAATTTTTCGTACTCCATGCTGGCGTTGCCCTGGTCGTCCCGCACGTGCAGGTGCACGACCGAGGCGCCGGCCTTCCAGCACTCATAGGTTTCGGCGGCGATCTCCGCCGGGGTCACCGGCAAGCCGGGGCACTTGGCCGCCGGCGTGGAGGAGCCGGTGGGGGCCACCGTCAGGATGACCCGGTTGCTTAAATCACTCATTCTGTGTTCAATCCTTTCGCATCCGCGGCGCAGATTCAGCGGACGGATTTGATGCCGTACTTGCGCCGGAAGGCGCGGAACCGGCGGGCCGGCGGCAGCGGGATGGGAAGGTCTCCCACCGGCCGTGCGGGAAGCAGCTCCGGCAGGAGGCGTATGCCTGCCCCGATGCGGAGGAACCGTCCGCTTCCGTCCCCGGCTGCCTGCTGCATTCAATCGACCATACGGCCCACCCGGGCCGGGACGTGAAGGGGCGCGGCCGTCTTGGCCTGCACCTCCTCCAGCGTGGCATGGGGCGCCAGGGCACGCAGCACAAAGCCCTCCTCCGTCACGTCGATGACGGCCAGCTCCGTGACCACCGTGTCCACCTCGCCCTGACAGGTCAGGGGGAGGGCGCACCGCTCCACCAGCTTGGGCGCGCCGGTCTTGGTACAGTGCTCCATGGCCACGATGACCCGCCTGGCGCCTGCGCACAGGTCCATGGCGCCGCCCATGCCCTTCAGCGCCTGTCCGGGGACCTCCCAGTTGGCCATATCGCCGTTCTGCGCCACTTCCATGGCGCCCAGAACGGTCACGTCCAGGTGGCCCCCCCGGATCATGGTGAAGGACAGGGCGCTGTCAAAGCACACCCCGTCGTACAGCAGGGTGGAGGGCCGGGTGTCCGGGGCAATGAGGGTGTAGTCCTCCTCCCCCGCCGCCGCCAGCGGTCCGCCGCCGATGGTGCCGCATTCGGTCTGGATCATCATGCCGGAGTCCACACCGATATAATTGGCCGCGTGGGAAGGGATGCCGGCGCCCAGATTCACCAGGTCTCCGGGGTGCAGCAGGGCCACTACGTTCCGGGCGATGAACTCCCGCAGTTCCTGTTTATCGCTCAAAGAACTCGCCTCCCTTCGGGATGGGGACGATCAGGTCCACGAAGATACCGGGGACCATGACCTCGTTGTCGGCCATCTCCCCCACCTCCACGATGCCCTGCTCGGGCACCTCCACGATGACCATGTCGGCCGCTGTGGGGATGACGGTGTTGTAATTGCGGCTGGTGTGGCGGAACATCAGGTTGCCCATCTTGTCCGCCTTCTCCGCCCGGAGAATGGCCACCTGGGCCCGGATGGGCAGCTCCAGCAGATAATCCCTGCCGTTGATGTGCAGGATCTGTTTGCCCTCGGCCACCGGGGTACCGATGCCGGTGGGGGTCAGCACGCCCCCCAGCCCGGCGCCTCCGGCGCGGATACGCTCCACAAAGGTGCCCTGGGGCACCGCCTCCACCTTCAGGGTGCCCTCCACCTTCTGGCGGCCCACCTCCGGGTTATTGGCCGCGTGGGTCAGGGTCAGGCTGCGGATCCGCTTATCCCGCAGCAGGCCCGCAAATCCCAGCTGGAAGGGCTTGTCCGCAGGCGCCACGCCGGAGGTGATGATGTCCAGCTCGGTGCAGTCGGTCTCATACAGCCATTCATACAGCAGGGTGGGATAGCCCGCGGAGCCAAAGCCTCCCGCCAGCAGCGACATGCCGCTGTGAAACTGCTCCAGGACCTGCTCCTTGGCGGCCAGCTTATTGTGCGAAAGCTTGCTCATGGCTCACCTCAGCGATAGGGTGCGAACACATCGCGGCTGACCTGCCGAAACGCGTTTGCGATCATGCCGCTGTCGCTGGCGTAAGCGAGATAGGTGCAGCCCAGGTCGACATACTTTTTCACCGCGTCGGCGTTGCCGCAGAGCATTCCCATGGCCTTGCCCCCGGCCAGGCCGCGGCGGATCACGTCCTCGATGACGGCCGCCACCTCAGGGTCGTTCAGCTTTCCGGGCTTGCCCATGGACATGCTCAGGTCGCCCGGGCCCACAAAGAGCACGTCGATCTGGGGGATGCGGCACAGTTCCTCCACAGCGGCGGCCATAGCCATGGACTCCACCTGCACCACGCACAAAGAACTCTCCTTCTTGGTCTCCAGATAGCTCTTCTCCCCGGTCCAGCAGCCGTACTGTCCCGCCCGCAGGGCCGGATTGGGGCTGCGCGTGCCGCCGGGGAAGAAGACGGCCTCCTGCGCGCACTCCGCGGCGTTCTCCACCGAACGGATGCTGGGGATCTGTACGCCGGTGGCTCCGCTCTCCAGGCCGTGATGGACCTGCCAGGGCTCCGGGCAGGCGATGCGGGGAATGGAGGCCAGGCCGGCCAGCTGGCACGCCCGGATCATATTCTCCAGCTCCCCATAGCTGTAGCTGGAGTGCTCGCAGTCCAGAATGGCAAAGTCGAACCCCGCCCACCCCAGCATTTCCACCAGGTTGGGGCAATTGTTTTTGACAAAGGTGCCGAAGACCGGTTTTCCGGAGCGGATGCGCGCCTTCAGGGTTTCGCTGCGGTTCATTCCTCGCTCTCCTTCACCACGGCGTCGGTGATGGCCTTATCCCAGTTCTTGTGACCCCGGTCACAGATGCGCTTGCTCTGGACCCGGTCGGTGCGCTTGGGGGTAAAGATGTCGAAGTCTACCACGAACATGTTGCCTTTGGCCTCCAGGTAATGCTCGGCGTTGGGGGGCACGACCATGAAGCAGCCCGCGTCCATGGCGTAGGGCACTCCGTCCACCCAGAAATCACACTCGCCCTGGGGGATAAAGATGATCTGCTCGTAATCATGGCGGTGGGGCCCCACCTCGTGGGGCTGACGGATCTCGCAGTACTGCAGGGTCACGTTGGGAGAGATCTGGATAAACTGGATGCGGCCGTTCTGCTTGCCGCAGGCGAATTCGTGCTCCTTGATGTCGTACATCATGGGTTTCTGAGTCTCATACTTCTTCTCGTCCATAATGGAAAACTCCTTTCATGATTCCACGCTCATCAGGTAAGCGGGGATGGTCTTGGTCATACGCTCCAGCACATCGGCGCCGTAGCCCAGCTGCTCATGGATCAGGCTGAGGAATTTGTACATGCCCTCCACCGGCTCCGGAGAGATGGACTGTCCGAAATCCGTGGAAATAAACATCTGCTCCATGGGCACACCGGCGTCCAGATACTGGTTGAACAGAGCGATGGGGTTGAACCTGCTGTCGTCGTTGAAGACCACCGCGCCGAATTCACAGGCGGTCATCTCGATCCAGGCGCCCCACTTGGCCCAGCGGGCGATCACGTCGTGGGGGGCCATAATGGTAAAGCTGGGATGATTGACGACGATCTTCCTGACCCCCAGCTCCAGCGCGGTGGGGATGAGCACGTCGATCTCCTGCCAGGAGATATGGCCGGTGGAGAGCACCAAATCGCCTTTTTCGGCAATATACTTGAGCACCTCCACGCATTCGGGGATGATCTTGTTGTTCCCATCCAGCAGATAGATAGGCTCCTCCAGACCGGTGGTCGTCATGTTGCCCGAGCCCAGGAACTTGCGTCCCTTATGATCCTCGATGTGCAGACGGGAGGATACGGTCGGCATATACACCATACGGGCGCCCATATGATAGGCCACATCCAGCGCCAGAAGGTTCAGCCCGCCCACGCAGTTGTTGAGGACGATGGAGCTGTAGCAGCGGCAGGAGCCGTCGCCCATATTGTGCTCCACAAGGCAGCAGCCGTGGGCGGAGGGGGCGTAGTGATCCTTGACCAGATACCCCCGGTAGCCCGCCGCCTGGGCATTTTTCATCATTTCCCCCGCGTCCAGCAGCCGTTTGGCGACCGAGGGCCCGGTGTGGATGTGCAGGTCATAGATGCCGTTTAAAATGGAACGCTCCAGCATAAAAATCACTCCTTCGTTGTGCTCGGATCCCGCTTGGGGGGCTGGACGAACACGCCGTCGAAGTCCTCCAGCTCCTGTACCCGCTGCCGGATCCGTTCCCGGTTCTCTCCCGCCTTTTTGTGGCTGGCGGCGATATCGGCGCGGTGGTGCGCATCGCCGGCGGGACCGAACCGGTTGTCCCGCACCTTGTCGGCGTCCCACTCCACCACCAGGGACCCGTCCCGGATGACGGCGGTCCCCTCGGCGTCGCAGTAGGGACAGCCCACCCGGGCGCCGCCTCTGGGCTCCAGCAGGTTGCAGTGACAGGCCGGGCAGACGCCCGAGTCGCCGGCGAAGCCGGCATGCTCCCGGTCCATCAGGGCCTCGCCCACCCGGCGGCCCAGCAGCGCGGCGCGCTCCAGGACCGCTTCGTCCAGCACCACCATAGAGGGGGCGGGGTTATGCCCCACCACGAACTTATCCACGATCACGCTGCCCTTGCTCAGGTTGCGCACCGTCAGATCCATGAGCGGCTCGGTCAGATTGATCCAATCGGAACCGCCCAGGGCCATAGCCGCGCCGATCTTGGGGTGGGTGCGGCAGTAAGTCTGGTACTCCTTACCGATGCCCAGCACACGATTGAGCAGCGTGACCACCGTACCGGTCGGGATCAGGTCGTAGATGGGGGTGGCAAGGATGAGCGCGTCCGCCTCCTTCACGGCGGCGGAGAACCAGGGCATATCGTCGTCCCTGACTACGCACAGGCCGTCGCCTCCGGTGGTCAGGCCGCGCATACAGGTCTCGCAGCCGATGCAGTCGCGCAGCTTCAGATCCTGGAGACGGATGATCTCCAGTTCCGCCCCGCAGACCTGCTTGGCTGCGGCCAGGGCGGTTTTGAGCATCAGCTCATTGTTTCCGCTGCGGCGTCCGCCGCTGAGTCCCACGATTCGCATCGCTCACACTTCCTTTCAGCCCAGATAGCCAAACAGTCTGGGCAGGATCAGCACGATGTCGGGCAGATAAGCCAGCGCAAAGGTGGTGGCAAAGGAGGCCACAATAAAGGGCCAGATGCGCTGGCACAGCGGCTTGAAGCCCACGCCCGACACATTGCAGGTGATAAAGAGCACCTGCCCCACCGGCGGTGTGATCATACCGATGGTGATCATCAGCGAGAAGACGATACCAAAGTGGACCACGTCCATGCCGATCATCTGGATCAGCGGGAACATCACGGGAATAAAGATCAGGGTGGCGGAAGCCATGTCCAGCACGCAGCCCACCAGGACCAGCAGCAGCAGGATCAGGAAAATGATGAGGTACTTGTTGCTGGTAACGGCCAGGATGGCGGAGATGATCAGATCGGCGATGCCGTCCTTTGCCATGGTCCAGGCCAGCAGGTTGCCAAACGCGATGATCAGGAAGATGGCTCCGGTGGAAATGGCGGTACGCAGCATCATGGCGGGGATCTTCTTGAGATCCAGCTCCCGGTAGATCAGGCTGACGACAAAAGCGGCCACACAGGCCACGGCGCCGGCCTCGATGGCGGTGCAGAAGCCGGACAGCACGCCGCCGATGATGATGGCAGGCACCAGCAGCGCGGGAATGGCTTTGACGAAGGAGACGCCAAATTCCCTCAGATTGAACTTGCCCTCAGGCTTTTTGATGTCCATCTTGCGCATGTTGATAAAGACCGTGACGCAGTACGCCAGCGCCAGAATAATACCCGGGATAATGCCGGCAATAAACATATACTGGATGGACACGTCGGTAAGGAAGCAGTAGAAAATAAACATGGTGCTGGGGGGAATGATAGGGCCCAATACCGAGGCGGCGGAGATCAGCGCGCCGGAATATTCCGGGGGATAGCCGTCTTTTTCCAGCTGGGCGGGCAGGATCTGGTTGAGCAGGGACGCATTGGCCTGGGCAGAGCCCAGGATGGCGGCCAGGATGGCGGACAGGGCGATGGTGCAGTAGGCCATGCCGCCCTTCAGGCGCCCGATAAAGCTGCGCAGGAAATCCAGCAGACGGCGGGTGATGCCGCCGCTGTTCATCAGTTCGCCCGCCATGATGAAGAAGGGGATGCAGGAGATGCTGATGATGCTCACACCGGAGAACATGCGGCCGATGATGATATCAAAGAAGGCCGGGTTGCCCATGGTGGTGATGTGGGCGATGCCGAACAGGCCCAGGCAGATGGCGATGGGCATGCCGATGCAGAGCAGGACTGCAAATACGATAATGGCAATGATCATGCCTGTTCAACCTCCTTCCCGGGGGCGGCGGAGCCGACGGCTTTCAGCTCCCTGATCACCTTCAGCAGCTTCTCGATGGCAAACAGCGCCATAGCGCCAAGGCCGACGGGAATGCCCAGGTAGATCCACTTGACGGAGATATGCAGTTCCACGCTGATCTGGTTGGCGATGGAGGGGCGCAGGAAGGAGTCGGCGCCCAGCTTGGTCAGCCAGACCGACAGCAGCAGGATGATCACGGTGCAGACCAGTTCCAGGACTAGCTGCGTCTTCTTCCCCAGCTTCTGGGTCACCAGATCGAAGTTGGTCAGAGCGCCCACCCGGTAGGCGGCCGCGCCGCCCAGGAAGGTGCACCAGACGATGAGGTAGCGCACCAGGATCTCCGACCAGACCCAGTTCTGATGGAAAAAGTAGCGGCGGATGACCTCCACAAAGGTGAGGATCACCATAAACATCATGGCGATGGCCACGATCCATTTCACGATGTTGAACACCACATCACAAATTCTTGAATAGGCTTTCATCTTTTTGAATGTTCCTCCTGTTGATTCAGGAAACGCTGATTCAATCAACGGTTCCTTAAGGGTTTCCGCCCTCTCTCTGTCAGGAGAGGGGGCGGAAATCGGACGGTACGGCTGTGCTTACTGCGCGGCCTTGATCGACTCTACAGCCGCGATGAAGTCAATGATGCGCTGGTCGGTGCCTTGGGCGGTGTACTCATCGTACAGGGGCTGGATGGCCTCGCGCAAAGCGTCCGGGTCCTCCAGCTGGTAGACGGTCATGCCGTTTGCCTCCAGCGTCTTGCGGTACTCGGCGTCGGCGCCCACGATGGTCTCGGTAAAGAAGGTCTCCATCGCCTCGTCCATGCACTCCTGCATGAAGTCCCAATAGCCCTCGGGCAGGGAGTCCACAAAATCCTTATTGAAGCAGAGGAAGGTGGGGTAGGGGTACATGCCGACCTCGGTGAAGTACTTGGTGACCTCATAATGGCTCTGGACCACGGCGGTCATGTAGTTGACGTCCTCGCCGTTCACGATGCCGTTGGACAGGGCGGAGTATACCTCGGTATAGCCGACCACGATGGGGTTGGCCCCCAGGTCCTCCAGGGCTTCGATCAAAACGTTGGAGGAGGCGGTGCGGATCTTCAGGCCGGCCAGGTCCGCCAGACAGGTGACGGGCTTGTCCACGGTGGCGATATGACGCATGCCCACGTCCACAGCGCCGCAGATGTAGACCGAGCCGATGGATTCCTCCACCGCGTCGATGATGGCGTCCCACTCGGGGGTCTGGAGGGCGGCCCACTCGGTCTCATAGGAGTTGATGAGGAAGGGGAGCTGGTAGACTTCAGCAAGGGTGTTATAGTTGGTATAGGTGGCAATGCCGCCGCCGCCGGCCTCGATGACGCCGTCCATGATCTGCTGGAACAGCTCGCCCTCGTTGCCCAGCACGCCGCCGGGCTGATAATCGAAGGTGATCTTGCCGCCGGAGCGCTCGGTGACCATATCCATCCAGTTTTCATACATCAGGGCGGACAGAGAGCCGGCCTTCCCGGCCGTGGCAAAGGTGAGCTTGACGGCCTCGTCAAAGCTGGGGCCAGTCGTATCCGGGGCCGTGGTTTCCGGGGCAGCGGTCTCAGGGGCAGAGGTCTCGGGAGCGCTGGTCTGAGGGGCGCCCGTACCGGACTGCCCGCCGCAGCTTGTCAGGGCGAATACCATCGCCAGAGACAGAATGATCGCAGTGATTCTTTTCATGATGTTCCTCCTTAAAATAAATTGAGTCTTCCTTTTTACATCCGAAGATGGGTCTCTCATCAGTGGAGCGGGGACATGGTCTGGGTCTCCCAGATCACAGAATCGGTCTCCCGCAGGCGGCTGCCCAGCTCCTCCAGGATCTGGCGGTACTGGGGATCCGCACGCATGGCCCGGTTGCGCTCCATGCGGCTTTGCAGCGTGCGGTAGGCGCGCAGCTCGTAGATACGCTCAGGGCCGCTGTCGCCCGTCAGGTAGGCGATGGTCCATTCCGCGAACTGCTGCGCCCGGGGGAAGAGCTGCTTCTCCACCAGCTCCAGCGCGGCGGACAGCTGCCCGGGCCTGCACTCATAGGTATTAAACTCGAACATGCGCCGCTCGCAGGCCGGGTCGGTCAGCAGGGGATGATTGGGATCAATGGTGCGCAGGGGGGAGAATTCCGTTGGGATCAGCACCCGGCTCTCCTGCTGACGGATCATCTTGTCCGCATCGTTGGTAAAATCGATCTTGGTGCCGCTGGTCAGGTAGCCCTTGCGGCAGGCGTCCCGATGGTCGTGGCTGTCATAGGCGAACCACTGCACCGTCCGGTTGACCACGCCGCTGGAGGCGGTGAACAGTCCCAGGTTATACCCCAGGTGCTTCGAGGTAATGGCGTACCCCTGCTCCCGGTAAAACTTCAGGAAGGGGCGGTAGGTATCCGGATGATACGTATAGGTACGCATATCAATGATCATAAGCAGGTCCTCCTCGTGATAAAAAATCAAATATCAAAAATTTAATATTTGATTTAACTAGATTGTACTGTGGAAAACTGCCGCCGTCAATTGACAGGTTCACCAGCAAATTCACAAAATTTTTATCCAAAACGACTTATACGCAGTTTGAATCATACGATTCATTTGTTGAAATAAGCAACAAATTTTTCTGTTTTTTGTCAGAAGTTTTTTCGCAGGGCTTGTATTTCCCGTGGCAAATGCTATAATAAAAGCACTACATTTGATAAAAAATCAATTCTCAGCCGGAGGTGGCTTTATGGAGAAGGTGGAGTTTGTCACAAAAACCACCTATGCTTACGAGCGGCTCAAGCGGGAGATTATGGACGGAACCCTGGGTCAGGGGGAAAAACTGGTGGTCAACGCCATCAGCCAGCGCTATCAGGTCAGCCCCATGCCGATCCGGGAGGCCCTGCTGAAGCTGGAACAGGAAGGTCTGGTCCAATCCGCACCCCACCGTGGCGCCTGGGTACATAAATGCAACTACGACCAGTTCTATGAGTTGATTCAGGTGTCCATCGCTCTGGAGACCTGCGCCTGCCGTCTGGCGGCCTCTCTGATCTCCGGGGAAACGCTGGAGCAGCTCCGGGGTCTGATGCGCGGTATGGAGAGCGCCGTCAGGAGCAAGGACATCTCCACTTACCAGATCCTCAACGATGAATTCCACATGGGCATCTACCGCGCCTGCGGCAACCGCGAATTGTTTGAGCTGATCCGCAACACCCACCGGCGCACCTACCCCTATACCTCCATTGCGCTGCATTCCATCGGGCGGATGTCCATGTCCATCCAGGAGCACCGGGATTGGCTGGACGCCTTGACGCGGCGGGACGGCGCGGCCTGCGCCGATCTGTGCCGCCGGCAGCGGCTGGAATCCTATTTTTTGTTCCTGGACTTTTTAACGGATTGCCTGGCAGACCCGGAAGACGCGCAGAACAACTACTACCTCTATGGCTACTCCGATACCTTTTTCGGGATGTCACAGGAGGAAATCCGGCACTCCATCGAGCAATACCGCGCCAAAATGGAGATGCTGTAAAAATACCCGGACCCCCGCGCAAGGCGGGGGTCCGGGTATCGCTGTATTCAGGCCTTCAGGCGCTCCAAAAAGCGTTTGGCGGCCGGGTTGGTGTTATCCTGCCGGTATGCCGCCACCAGTACCGCACGGGGCGCATCTGCCTCGTCCAGCTCCAGATAGGTACAGTGCGGGTCCCGGATGTATTTGGTGCTTTTATCCACAATCATCACACCCAGTCCGGCCGCTACGCTGAAAAACGCCGATTCCAGGTTGGGGACCGTCCGAATGCAGGCCGGCGTAAATCCGCAGCGGCCGGTGACCGCGCAGAGCGCCTGTTCCCGGCCGGGGGAGTCCTCCTCCCCGGGGATAAAAAAGGTATCCGACCGAAAATCCGCAAAGCTGCGGTCCAAACGTCCGGCCAGGGGGTGCAGGCGGCTCATCAGCAGCACCTTGGGAAAGGAGGCGACCGGACGGGTCGCCACCCCGGCCAGATTCTCGCAGTCGATATCCACGGTGATCAGCACATCCAGCTTGCCCCAGCTCAGGCGGTCCCGCAGGGCGTTGAAGCTGTGCCGCTCAAATTCCAGGCGCACGTCGGGGCATTCCCGCCGGAACGGTGCGATCAGGTTGGGCAGCAGCGCGTCTCCGTCCAGGGAATCCAGCAGTCCCACCCGGAGCAACCCCTGAGATCCCCGTGCCAGCCGCGCACCCTGTTCCCGCCCGGCCTCGATCAGCCGCAGGGCGCTCTTCAGCGTGACCAGCATGGCCTCCCCCGCGGGGGTGAGGGATATCTGCTTTTTCTCCCGCTCGATCAGCGCAAACCCCAACTCCTGCTCCAACAGCTCAATATGGCGGCTGAGGGAAGGCTGAGAGACAAAAAGCGCTTCCGCAGCACGGGTGAAGTTCATATGCCGGGCCAACGTGATGAAGTACTGCATCTGCAGAGTCGTCGTAATCCATCCCTCCCTGTCCGGATACGCACAGGCGGGCGATCTGTGTTCCGCACCGGAAGCCATATTGGCAGGCGCCATCCCCTGTTTCTGCGTTTCCCTTTCTGCCGGTGCATCCCGCTTCCTACCTTCTTTGCTCCAGATAAGCGGCCCGGCCGGTCTCATAGAGATTATTCCCCTGGCTGTCGATGACCACCGTGAGCGGCAGGTTTTCCACCTCCAGCCTCCGGACGGCCTCGGCCCCCAGGTCCTCGTAACAGATGAGCTGGGCGGACTTGACGCACTGGCTGAGCAGCGCCCCCGCGCCGCCGATGGCCCCGAAATAGACCGCGCCGGTTTCCCGCATGGCCTCCACCACCGCCGGGCTTCGCTTGCCCTTCCCGATCATGCCCAGCTCTCCCAGGCGCAGCAGCGTGGGGGCATAGGCGTCCATGCGGTAGCTGGTGGTGGGACCGGCGGAGCCGATCGCCTGTCCGGGCCGCGCGGGGGAGGGCCCCACATAGTAGATGACCGCCCCCTCGATGGGAAAGGGCAGCGGCTTGCCCTGTTCCACCAGCTCGCACAGGCGCTTATGGGCCGCGTCCCGCGCGGTGTAGACGCTGCCGCTGAGATAAACGCTCTCCCCCGCCCGCAGGGAGCGGGCCTGCTCTTTCGTCAGAGGGGCGGTGATATACTTGGCCATCTCAAAGCACCTCGCTTACATGCCGGGCCACATGGCAGTTGATATTGACCGCGCAGGGCAGTCCCGCGATATGGGTGGGCATCGTCTCGATCTGTACCGCCAGCGCGGTGGTCCGCCCGCCGAAGCCCTGGGGTCCGATGCCCAGGGCGTTGATCTTCTCCAGCAGCTCCTGCTCCAGCCGGGCATAGAAGGGGCTGCCGTTGTGCGTGCCCATCTCCCGCAGGAGGGCCCGCTTGGCCAGCAGGGCGCACTTGTCGAAGGTGCCGCCGATGCCCACGCCCACCACGATGGGCGGGCAGGGATTGGGCCCCGCCAGCTCCACCGTCTCCAGGATGAACTGTTTCACCCCGCCCAGCCCGTCGGAGGGCTTGAGCATGGCAATCCGGCTCATGTTCTCGCTCCCGAAGCCCTTGGGGGCCACGGTGATCTTTACCTGCTCTCCCGGGACCAGTTCGGTGTACACCATGGCGGGGGTATTGTCCCCGGTGTTCACCCGGTCCAGCGGGTCCCGGACCACCGACTTGCGCAGGTAGCCTTCGGTATAGCCACGGCGTACGCCCTCGTTGACCGCCTCGGTCAGCGGGCCGTTGATGTGCACGTCCTGGCCGATCTCCAGAAACACACAGGCCATCCCGGTGTCCTGGCAGATCGGGGTGTCCCCGCCGATGGAATAATTCTCGATGATCTTATCCAGGATATCCTGTGCCACGCTCCAGTCCTCCGCCCGGCGTGCGGCGGCGATGGTATCCTTCACGTCCTGGGGCAGCCGGGTATTGGCCTGGATGCACAGGCGCTGCACGGCTTGGGTGATGACTCCGGCGTCAAGTTCTCTCATATTCGTTCCTTCTCTCGTTTTTACTCTCCTCCGGCGTCCAGGAAGGCGCCGACGATGCGGCGCATATATTCCTCCACCTTCTGCCGGCTGTGCTCCAGCTCCCGCTGCACCGCCTCCTGGTCGTTGTCCACGATGGCCTTCATCAGCATGCGGTGGTGCTCGGCATAGTCGGCGGCGTAGCGCACCGGCAGGACGGTGTTGTTGATCATCCGCTCGGTAAAGGACAGCTGCTCGCTGAGCTTGGCCAGGACGGAGTTTCCTGTGGCGCGGACCAGCAGCTCATGAAATTCAATGTTGTTCTCATACTGCTGGGCCGCGTCGGTCAGCTTGGTGCCCCGGCGGGTGTTCTGCTCCAGCACCATCAGCAGCGCGCGGGGGATGCGTCCCAGAAGCATGCTGCACGCAGAGGCCCGCAGCAGCTCCAGCACCTCCAGCGTATCCAGGCATTCGTCCACGGTCAGCAGGCGGACGATGGAACCGCTGGTACTGCTGGTCTCCACCAGGCGCTCGATCTCCAGCTTCTTCATGGCCTCCCGCACCGGCGTGCGGGATACGTCGAAAGCCTCGGCCAGATCCTCCTCCCGCAGGCGGGTGCCCATGGGCAGCAGTCCGGTGGCGATGGCCTCCCGTACCGTGTAATACAAGGTATCGCTGGCCTGCTTTTTCTCCACCATCTGGGTACGCAGCGCCTGTATCTGCATGTCCATAAACATCCCCCTTTCAGCCTGTAAACCTGATTCTACTTTATTATATACACATCCCGGGTGTTGTCAACGGCGTACGCTTGTATGCATAAATATACGTTCACCTATTTCAGTATAAATGGATATTGGCATGTATCGTTTGTCACCCCCCTATGCGTTCCATATAATAAGGGCATTACCGCATGATTCAACGCGTGCGGATCGGCGCGAAAATTTGTGCCGCAAAAAGGTGCAAAACCGCAGGAATACTTTGCGTATTGCAAGGTTTTGCAACGCATTTGTGGGCCAAATTGGCCGCCAAAATGTGCGTGGGGAATTGTCCGGTGATGCCTAAAGAAAAAACAGAAAGTGGGGTCTACTATGCTTGATCAATCGAGCCTTCCCTACGTGGACGGTCAGCGCGGGCGGATCGGCCTGATCACCCCCGCGCCGGGCAGTTCCACCGAGCAGGAGTTCAATCGCTACAAACCGGAAGGGGTCGCTGTTTTGACCACACGGGTGCCCCTGTTCGGCATTTCCCGGGAGGGTCTGCAGCAGATGAATCGCTATGTGGATGACGCGGCGCTCATGCTGGCCAAGAGTTCCATTGTAGATCTGATCCTGTTCAGCTGCACGGCCGGCAGTTTTCTTGGGGGGAAAGGCTTTGACCAGGAGCTGACGCGCCATCTGGAACAACTCACCGGCGTCAGGGTCACCACGACCAGCACCTGCGTACTCCGCGCGCTGAAGGCGCTGGGCCTGCGCCGGCTGAACGTGGTGACCCCCTATTCCGCCCAGGTCAATGCGCTGGAGCGCCGCTTTCTGGAGGCATGCGGCATTACGGTGGTCCACATTACAGGCGCGCTGCTGGAGCGTTCGCAGGACACGCCGAAGCTGACCGCTGAGACCATGCGCCGATTTGCGCTGGATGCCGACACCCCGGATGCGGATGGGATGTTCATCAGCTGCACAGGCTTGCACGTGGATGGTTTGATCGAGCCGCTGGAGCACGAATTGGGTAAGCCGGTACTGACCAGCAATCAGTGTGGTCTGTGGGGCAGTCTGCGCGCGCTGGGGATTCCGGATCAGCTTCCCGGTCTGGGCACACTGTTCCAGCGCGGATGATCCCAAAGCAGAAAACAGAAAGGTTGTGTTTATATGGACAAGCCGTTTACCGACGGCTGGCGGGGGCGCATCGGTCTCGTGGCCACTGCGCCCGGCAATGCCACAGAAGCCGATTTCAACCGCTACCGTCCAGCGGGCGTGGCCGTTCTCACCACCCGCACGCCCCTGACCGCCTCCACCCCGGAGGGGATACGGGAGATGAACCGCTTTGTGGATGACGCAGCGGCCCTGCTGGCGCAGAACGCCTATTGCGATGTGGTGCTGCTCAGCAGCACGGCCGGCAGTTTTGTGGACGGGCGGGCCGCGGCCCTGGCACACGCCCAAACGCTCAGTCTGGAGATCGGCGCGCAGGTGATCACATCCGCAGAGTGCATGCTGCAGGCGCTGCAGGCACTCAGGGCAAAGCGCGTCACATTGGTAACCCCTTCTTCCCCCGAGCTGAACCGGGCGGAACACGCCTTTTTGAACGAAGCCGGCTTGGATATTGTAAGCGAGGGGGGCTTCCTGCGTTCCGATCCACGGGACATTCTGACCGTCACAGCAGAGGAGATCTTTGATCTGGTCCGGCACTGCGACCGGCCGGAGTCCGACGCGGTCCTGCTAAGCTGCTCGGGCCTGCACGCCATGGAGATCATCGCGCCGATGGAGCGGGAACTGGGCAAGCCGGTGCTGGCCAGCAATCAATTCGGCCTGTGGGGCAGTCTGCGTGCGCTGGGGATCCCGGACAAATATCCGGAGCTTGGGAGCCTGTTCTGTTTGTGAACGCATCCTGTATACCGCTGTATACAGCCGCCGACTCGAGAATAAAGGCGCACAGGCATGTATCAATTGCAAAGACCGGCCACGGCCCTATATACTTACGTTCAGGCGGGAAGGTATGCTGCTCTTCCGCACGAATCGTTCAAATTTGTAGTAGAGGTGAGTGAATTGGCAAACATCGAGCAAACGAAGTCTTCGGACAAAAGCGGCCTGAAGTACTTCCTGGCGGCGCTGGGCCCCGGCTTCATCCTGGCGGCGACCTCCATCGGCCCCGGCTCCATCGTCTCCTCCACAAACGCAGGCGCCAACTTCGGATATAACCTGTTCTGGTGGTTTATCGTGATGCTGGTCTTCCGGGCGGTCTTCTCCCTGGCAATGAACCGGTACACCGTGGTCACCGGCAAGCCCCTGATGGTCGGCATCCGGGAAAAGTACGGCAAAGTGTGGGCCGTGCTGGCGGGTGTGTTCGCCTTCCTCGGCCAGTGCGTGTACGGCATCGGCAACTTTATGGGCTGCGGTCTGGGCATGAACATGCTTTTCCCCGGCCTGCCCGTCAAATACGGCGGTCTCATCGCTCTGGTAATCTGCGCCGTGCTGTTCTTCCTGAAAAACCTGTATCAGAAGATGGAGACGGTTATGAAGGTCCTGGTGGGCATCATGGCGATTATCTTCATCATCTCCCTCATCGGTACCGCCGGGATCCCCTATGACGGAACCGTCTCCCACAGTATCGTAGGCATGCCCGCCGGCAGCATGGCGCTCATGCTCTCCCTGCTGGGCACCACCGCCTCCCTGGGCACCTGCGCCTGGGGCTCCTCCCTGGCCAAGGAGAAGGGCTACACCACCCGCGACATCGACCAGGGCGGCCTGCGCATCGACGTGGTCGTGGGCGTCATCGCCATCGGCGTCATCTCCCTGTGCTGCTTCTTCGTGGGCGCCAACCTGCTGCCCGGGGCCCCCATCAAAAACGGCATGGACCTGCTGAGCGCCCTCAGCGGCCTGCTGGGCGCCTGGGTGCGTCCCGTCTTCGGCATCGGCTTTTTGGCCGCCGCCATCTCCTCCTTCATGATGGCTCCCAAGCTTGGCATCAACCTGCTGCTCCAGTCCCTGGACAAGGACTCCGGTATGGAGAACAAGGCGGAGAACATCATCAGCATCCTCATGCTGGTCTTTGCCGCTGTGGTCGGCTTCCTGTACAGCGGCGTGCCCGCCCAGCTTCTGACCCTGGCGCAGATCGGCGGCGTCATCAATACCCCCATACTGGGCATCATGACCATTCTGCTCTGCAACCGCAAGGACGAGATGGGCCGTTACAAGGTCGGCAAGGGCTTTACCGTGGTCCTCTCCATCGCCTACCTGTTCGTCATGATCACCGTCATCAACAATCTGATCACAATCGTAGGCAAATTCCTGGCCTGATTTTCCGGCGCCGCCGCTCTGCGGCGGCGCCCTCCCCTTTTTGCAGATCATTCGAAAGGAGCACATGATATGAACTTCGATTTAGTGGTTAAAAATGGCGTCGTCTACACGGAACAGGGCTTTTATCAGCTCAACGTGGGCGTACAGGGTGAAAAGATCGCCGTACTGGCCGACCCCGCCGTACCTCTGGAGGGCGCAAGGGTCATCGACGCTCAGGGAAAATACGTACTGCCCGGTTTCATCGACTGCCACTGCCACCTGCGGGACCCCGGCCTGACACAGAAGGAAGACTTCTACACCGGCACCATGGCCGCCGCCCACAGCGGCATCACCATGGTCTGTCCCCAGCCCAATGTGAAGCCCGT
This sequence comes from Lawsonibacter sp., assembly GCF_022777125.1. Lineage (NCBI taxonomy): Bacteria > Bacillati > Bacillota > Clostridia > Eubacteriales > Oscillospiraceae > Lawsonibacter > Lawsonibacter sp. The sequence goes on along the minus strand of NZ_JALFGV010000026.1, from coordinate 2,894 downwards.
GCCCAACACCCTGGCGGACTACCGTGAAGAGGTCCAGGCCGGCCAGGCGCGCGCCGTGATCGACTTCAACCCCATCGGCTGCCCTCTGGGCACCGCCCAGGACGTGACGGAGATCGCCCAGGAGGGGTCGGCCTGGTTCAAGCTCTTTGAAAAAGTGGCCACCTATCCCTACAATACCACCGCCGGTACTCTGGACACGCACCGCATCTACGAGGCCTTCCGGGCCGTGGCCGCCACCGGCAGGTACTGCTCCGTCCACCCCTTCGACAAATATTTCTTCGATGCCGCAGTGGAACAGATCAAGGCCGAAGGCAAGCCCATCACGCTGGAAAATGTGCGCCACATGTGGTACTCCGACGAGGAGATGACCGGCGCGGCCTATCAGCTGTCCTATTACGCCAAGAAGGCGGGGATGAAGTGGTACGCCATGCACGCCTGGATGCCCGGCTACATCGACCTGGTGCGCATGCTCAAGGAGCGGGGCGAGATGACCATCGTATCCTCCTTCGAGTATATGCCAGCCATGGACGCCTCCGACGAGATCTATGACATCGCCGGCGGCAAGTACATCTACCTTAACCACGACGCAAAACCCGACAAGGCCAAGATCTGGGCCGCCATCCGGGACGGCGTCATCGACATGATCGGCTCCGACCACGCTCCCCATGCCCCCAACGAGTACAAGAGCGACGACGCGCTGCACACCGGCGCCGGCTTTGCCATGCTGGACTACTTCGGCCACCTGCTGGTCTCCCACGTGAATGAGGGCGACCTGTCCCTGGAGAAGCTGGCGGAGGTCACCTCCGTCAACTTTGCCAAGGCCTTCGGCATGTACCCCCGCAAGGGCTCCAACGTGGTGGGCAGCGACGCGGACTTCACCATCGTGGACCTGAACCGGGAATGGGTCATCAGCGAACAGGACAAGGTCTACACCAAAACCCAAACCATCCCCTATGTGGGCCGCAAGATGCACGGCGCAGTTACCGGCACCGTGGTCCGGGGCCGTGTGGTCATGGAGAACGGCGAGGTCTTCGGCGAGCCGGGCTACGGCAAGTTCGTCACCGCTGAAAACAGCAAGTGAGGCGCGTGATGGAAGCCATTTTACCCCAGGTCTCCGACCTTTTTTCCCGGGACGGGCGCTTCACCCGCTGGCTGCGGGTGGAGGCCGCCCTGGCAAACGCCCAGGGCGCGCTGGGCATCATCCCCGCGCAGGCGGCGAAGGACATCTCCGAGGCCGCCCATGTGGAGAAGCTGGCCCTGGACCGCTATGACGAATTTTACGCCAAGACCGGACACCCCATGGTCTCCATGCTCCGCCTGCTGGAGGCGGCGGCGGGACCGGAGAGCGGCCAGTACATCCATCTGGGCGCCACCACCCAGGATATCATGGACTCCGCCATGACTCTGGCCCTCCACAGCATGTTTACCCTGACCCGCGCCAAGCTGGTGAGCATCCAGTCCTCCGTGCTGGACCTGTGCCAGCGCCATGCCGATACCCCCATGATGGGCCGCACCCACAACATCCAGGCCCTGCCCATCACCTTTGGCTATAAGGCCGCCATCTGGGCCGACGAGCTGGAGCGCTGCATCGACCGGCTGGACCAGAGCGCACAGCGCATCCTCGCCCTCCAGCTCTCCGGCGCGGTGGGCTCCATGGTCTCCTTCGGGGAGGATGGGGACGCCATTCAGGAAAAGATGGCCGAACAGCTGGGCCTGAGCGTTCCCGCCGTGTCCTGGCACGCCTCCCGGGACCGCCTGGCCGAATTTACGGGAGAGCTGGCGCTCATCGGCGGCTGTCTTGGGCGGATCGCCCAGGAGGTCTATCTGCTCATGGGCAGCGAGACCGCCGAACTCAGCGAGCCCTGGGCGGCGGGCAAGGTGGGCTCCTCCACCATGCCGCACAAGGTCAACCCCACCTCCACCCAGCACATGATGAGCCTGGCCCGCGACATCCGCTATCACCATGCCGCCGTGTTGGAGATGATGTGGGTGGATCACGAGCGCAACATCATGCATTTCGTGGGTGAGCGCCAACACATCGAGGCCTGCTGCGTGGCCGCCGGAGAACTGCTGGACCGGGCCGACGCGCTGATGGCGGGGCTCCAGGTCAACGAAGCCAATATGCGCGCCAACCTGAACAGGCTGGGCGGGCTGACCCAGTCGGAGCACGTGATGCTGGAGCTGGGCAAGCGCATCGGCAAGCAGCACGCCCACGAGCTCATCAACCAGATCGCCGTGGACGCGTTCCAAAACGGCAAGAACTTCGAAGAAGAGCTCAAGAAAAACGATACCGTGGTCCAGGCACTGGGCGCCGAGCAGATCCATGCCCTGCTGGATCCCATGCAATATCTGGGCAAGTGCCCGGAACTGGCCCGCCGGGCCGTCCAAACCCTGAGGAAATGAGTGATACCATGACACCGATCGCGGAAGAAAGCCTGAAGCTGCATTACGCCAAGCGTGGCAAGATCGAAGTGATCTCCACCGTGCGCGTGCAGGACAAGAACGACCTGAGCCTGGCCTATACCCCGGGCGTGGCCCAGCCGTGCCTGGAGATCCAGAAGGACGTGGACAAGAGCTATGAGCTGACGCGGCGCTGGAACATGTGCCTGGTGGCGACCGACGGCAGCGCGGTGCTGGGGCTGGGAGACATCGGTCCGGAAGCTGGGATGCCCGTTATGGAGGGCAAGTGCGTGCTGTTCAAGGAGTTCGGGGGGGTGGACGCGTTCCCCCTGTGCATCAAGAGCCACGACGTGGACGAGATCGTGCGCACCATCCAGCTCATCTCCGGGTCCTTCGGGGGCGTGAACCTGGAGGACATCTCGGCGCCGCGGTGCTTTGAGATCGAGCGGAAGCTGAAGGAGTGCTGCGACATCCCGATCTTCCACGCCGACCAG